>JAUXBS010000261.1 GCA_030619245.1 Clostridia bacterium
ATTATGATAAACCGGTATTTAAAAAATAGAATATAATACAATTTTCTTATGGAAATATTTCAGAGTAAAAATGAATAATTATGATAAACCGGTGCAGTATATTAAAGGGGTTGGGCCTGTAAGGGCGGCAATTCTGAAAAGGGTTGGGGTTGAAAGTGTTTTCGGCCTGCTTAATCATTTTCCGTTCAGGTATGAGGACAGGAGGAAGATGAGGTCCATAAGGGGGCTGGATGACGGCGAAGAGGCAAATATAAACGCTGTTGTAACAAAACACAGGATAATACCCCTGAGGAGGAGGAGAGCAGCCCTTCTCGTAATAATACTGGAGGATGGGACGGGGAAGGTTGAGATGGCATGCTTCAACCAGGCGTACCTTGCGGAGGCGCTGCCTGTCGGGACTCAGGTAATAATTCATGGAAAGTTTAAGCGCAAGGGAAGGGTAATACAGGTGTCCAGCTTTGAGTACGAGAAATTATCCGGGACTGATGAGGATTTAATAAGCACTAAAAGGATAGTCCCTGTTTATCCTGCAACCGAGGGATTGAACCAGAGGTTCCTGAGGACTGTTGTCAGGAGGGTGCTTGATGAACACGGAAAATCCTTTAAGGAAACATTGTCTGACGGTATTGTAGAGAAGTATTCACTTGAATCATATTCTTCCGCCATTAACAATGCCCATTTTCCCCGGGAACTGGAGGATATAGATTCCGCCAGGAGGAGGTTGATATTTGAGGAGTTTTTTTACTGGGAACTGGGGATGGCTTTAAAAAAGCAGGGGATTAAGAAACTCAGGAAGGCCAGGAAATACGAGATAAAGAAGACTCTGTTGAGCAGGTTCAGGGAGAACCTTGGATTTGAATTCACGAAGGCGCAGAAAAGAGTCATAAATGAAATCTTTGAGGACATGCTTTCACCAGGCCCCATGAACAGGCTGCTTCAGGGGGATGTGGGCAGCGGGAAGACGGTTGTTGCAATAGCCTCAATACTGCTCGCAGTGGAGAATGGATACCAGGCAGCCCTGATGGCGCCAACCGAAATTCTGGCGGAACAGCATATGAATACACTTGAAAAAATGATGAAGAACCTCGGGCTTACCGTTGAACTGATAACGAGCAGGCAGAAGGCGAAGGCCGGGAGGGAAGCCCTGGAAAGAATTGAAAAGGGGAAATCAAATATAGTAATAGGCACTCATGCCCTGATTGAGGAAAAGGTCAGGTTTAAGAGCCTGGGCTTGATTGTTATAGATGAACAGCATAAGTTTGGGGTGCTCCAACGGTCCAGGTTAAGGAAAAAGGGGAGCGGTCTTGACGTGCTTGTTATGACAGCGACCCCGATACCAAGAACTCTTGCCATGACCGTATACGGCGACCTGGACGTGTCAGTAATTGATGAGCTTCCACCGGGCAGGAAACCGGTTGTTACAGAACATATGGGGGAATCAGCCTGCTATAAATTCGTGATGAAAAAAGTTGAGGAAGAAACCCAGGTTTATATCGTGTATCCACTGGTTAATGAATCAGATAAACTTGAGTTGAAATCAGTTGTTGAGATGTCAGAGAAGTTAAAAAATACGGTTTTTAAAAAAGCAAATGTTGGGATACTGCACGGCCAGATGAAGTCAGATGAAAAGGAAGCTGTAATGAAGAGGTTTATTAAAAAAGAAATAGACATACTGATAACAACCATAATAATAGAAGTGGGGATAGATGTGCCCAACGCGAGTGTAATGGTGATAGAACACAGCGAAAGGTTCGGCCTGGCAACACTGCATCAACTGAGGGGCAGGGTTGGGAGAGGGACCGGCCAGTCCTACTGTATTATGCTGGGCAGGGCATATTCACCGGACGCAAAACAAAGGCGGAATGTAATGCTGGCGACAAATGATGGTTTCCGGATAGCGGAGGAGGACCTTCGGTTAAGAGGGTCGGGAGAGTTTTTTGGCACTGAACAGCATGGAATGCCTGAATTCAGGATGGGAAACATTATAACTGATCAAATGATATTAAATACCGCGAGAAAAGCGGCATTTGAGCTGGTAAGCATGGACCCTGACATAGCGCTGCCGGAAAACAGCGTTATAAAAAGGAAGTTTACAGAGCAGTACAGCGCCCGGTTTGCATTGGGGGATGTAGGATAACAATATTATAAAAGGAGGAAGAATGAATAAAATAGCAGTCTATCCGGGGAGTTTTGAC
>JAUXBS010000283.1 GCA_030619245.1 Clostridia bacterium
CACCCCGTTGTTTTTTAACTTCGCATAAGGCTTGCCTGCCGCTTCATAAAGACTTCTTATATTCTCAACTCCCACCGGGACAATATCAATACTCGTATACCCTTTTCTCCTTTGATATAAATAATCCTTGATTTTCCGTAACTTTGCGATGTCTTCTGAAAAACAACAGCTTCTATAAAATCTTTCTATTTCATCCCTCCCGGAAATAAACAACCTGTATTGAGTAAATCCTCTAACCTTTCTTTGTTTTATCCGGGTTATTATACCCAACCTCAGGAAAAGATAAGACAATCCCGTTGCCATTTTCCTGCTTGCTGTACTGTATTCAATTTCTCCCTTTTTACTGGAGAAATACCCGTCGCAAGCAAAATATGCTCCCAAGAAACCACCAATCACAGATTGTGGACTCCGCAACAAAACTCCTGGAGCAAAAGCTTTTCTGGACTTCTGGTACTCAGGGAAACCAAAATATCCCATTAACTTTGCCAGGACACTGCTTTCAATTAACGATACCCTCACTGTATTTGCAATTGTCTTTTTGACCTGCAAACCAAAAATATCTCTTGCCAAATTTTCAAACACACTTATCATTATACTGTCATTGTTGTAAAACCTGACACTTCTTCCTTTTATAGCCCCATCACCTAACAATAATCCCAGGAATACAGCAAGCCTCTTATCAAACTTATCGGGAATCCTGACCGTTTTACCACTCGTTTCTCCTTTAACCAGCATAATCTCAGGTTCTTTTTCACCTGCCAGCCTGTACAGCGCTCTAACAAAATTCAAAGTAGGCCGGTTACTTTTTATGGAATATCCTATTAGAACATCATAGGAGAGTTTTAATTTCTCTGCTACTTTTTTCTTGCTCTGATATTTCCGGACCAACTTATTAATTAATAAGGGTATCTCTTTCAATATTGAATCATCAGCCACTCTTTGATTCTCAAAGATTTTGGTTATCGGAATTACCTGGGTCTTCCCCTTCAGGTCAATCTTTCTTGGTTCAAGTAAATAATCGCCTTTCTTCAATTCCTGTGCCGGAATTTCCTTAACTGTTAAATCCTTATCCAACCTCATGATTTTATGAATAGGAGTGACCTCCGCGCACCTCCCTGTCCGGGTTGTAATCTTCATTAATTTATTGGTTTTACCTTTATAAACAGCCCTTACAGGCCTTTTCTTTATCTTACCGTTTATATACGAAAAAACTGAAAACGGTTTATTTATAATGGTGTATTCTTCTTCCTGATTCTTCACTTTCCTTCCTTTTAGTTTATATAACTCATATACTTTTTTAATAGTCTTTATTGTTCCATCAGCCATAAAAACAGGGGTTTCCCCCGAAACACATTTTCCGCTCCCAAAGGGCCCCGGGATACATCCCGTGCCACCCTTGGTTATCGGGAAGAATGTATCAATAACCCTGGTGCCCGTTATCAGCGGTTCCACCGCAGGAAATTTCTTCTTGTACGGCCTCTGCTTCCTGACCGGCCATTTCTGGACCATGGTGACCTTTGCTGTTCCTGAATCACTGCCATTCTTAATCTCCGCCACTGTATCATCAATCTTGAATTCCCCGGTCTTTAGCTTCACTATCTTTCCCTTAACGCCGTGGGGCACCATAACCCTGTGCCTGAACGTACTGGTTTCCTGTACTTCTCCCAGGATGTCACCGCC
>JAUXBS010000011.1 GCA_030619245.1 Clostridia bacterium
AACAAAAGGGGGATGTGAGGGATACGTTTGCGGATACAGGGAAAGCAAGGAAGGAATTGAAGTATAATCCCAAGTATGTTTTAAAGGAAGGATTAAGCAGGGAAGTCAGCTGGATTAAGGCATTACAGGAATAGTCAATCCCTGCGGCGTTGAATATATCAATGGAAAAAACAAGAGTTGCGCATATCATTACGAAACTTGAGCTCGGGGGAGCCCAGAAGGTTGCCATCCATACGGCTTCCCACCTGGACAAAAACAGGTATTCATCCATCTTTATTTCTGGCGCCGGCGGGGTACTGGATAATGTAGTGAGGGACAACCCCGGTATAAAGTCTTTTTTTGTGCCGCAGCTGGTTCGGAAGGTGAATCCCGTAAAGGATGTTATCGCGCTCATGAAAATAAGGAAAATACTCAAAGCTGAAAAAATAAATCTCGTGCATACCCATTCATCAAAAGCGGGCATTATTGGCAGGTGGGCCGCGCGGCTGGCGGGGGTCGAAAGGATTGTTCATACCTTTCATGGGTTCGGTTTCCATGATTTTCAGAATCCGGTGAGCAGGAACCTCTTCATATTTGTGGAGCGCATCACCGCGGGGATTACCGGTAAATTGATATTTGTTTCCAGGGCGAATATCAGGAAGGCAGCCGAAAACAGGATTGGAGCAGAGGAACAATACGCGCTGGCGCGGGCGGGTATAGATATTAAAAAATTCAGCGGCACTAAAATAGATATTGCCGAAAAAAAGAAGTCCCTCGGGATAAATCCCGGCAGTCCCGTGGCGGGCATGATAGCGTGTTTTAAGCCCCAGAAGAACATCCTGGATTTTTTAATGGCTGCGAACCTGGTGAGGATAGCGATACCCGAGGTGAAGTTCATTTTAATAGGGGACGGAGAGTTAAGGAACAGGATAGAGGTCGGGATAAATAAGTTGAATATGACAGGGGACTTCATCCTGACGGGCTGGAGGGATGACGTTAATGAAATCATGCAGGTTTTTGACGTTATGGTATCAACCTCCCTGTGGGAGGGCCTTCCCTGCACGCTTCTTGAAGCGATGTCAGCGTCAAAACCAATCGTGTCAACGGAGGTGGACGGTGTCAGTGATATTATAGAAGACGGGGCTAACGGTTTTCTCGTTACACCCCCCAGGGGTAACGCGGGAAAAATCGCGGAGTACGTTATTGAACTGTTAAAGGATAAAGAACTGGCGGGGAAGATGGGGAGAAACGGCAACTTGAAATTAAGGGAGGAGTTTGATATAGATAAGATGGTTGAAGAAATAGAAAAGGTCTACGAAGGAACACCCGGGAGACAATGAGAAAGAAAACAATTGCCGAGAAAATTATAAGCGAGCGCGTCGGGAAGGATGTAAGGGCGGGGGACTTTGTGATAGCCCCCGTTGATGTATGCATGGTACAGGACGGGACAGGGCCGCTTGCCGTGAAGCAGATAAGGGCTTTATGGGGCGGGAAACCCGGCGTAAAACAAAAGGCTGCCTGCAGGAAGTTGATTATATATCTTGACCATGCCGCGCCGGCGCCAAACCAGGAACTTGCGGAAAGCCATAAGATATTGAGGCAGTTTGCAAAAGAGACGGGAGCGGTACTCTCTGAAGTGGGGGAAGGGGTTTGCCACCAGAGGCTGATAGAAGACTGGGTCTGTCCGGGGCAGATAGTCATGGGAGCGGATTCTCATACCTGTACGGGAGGCGCCCTGGCTGCATTTGCCTCAGGCATGGGGTCTACTGATATAGCGGTGGCAACTGCCGTCTCGGAGACCTGGCTGAAAGTACCTTCAACCATCCTGGTGAATGTTAATGGGAAACTACCCCCGGGGGTGTGCTCAAAAGACCTTATCCTGTATTTAATCGGCAGGATAAGCGCCGAAGGGGCGACTTACGAGGCGCTGGAGTTCGCAGGGAGCGCGGTAAAGGGCATGTCAATGTCAGAAAGATTTACGATTTCCAACATGGCTGTGGAGGCGGGCGCAAAAGCGGGGCTGATTGCCTCGGACGGCACGACACGGAAGTTCCTGAAGGAACATGGAAGAGAGAAAAAGTTCAGGAAGGTCAGCGCAGACAGGGGGGCGGACTACGCAAAGGTTATTGATATAGACGCAGGCTCGCTGGAGCCGATGGTTTCATTACCTCATTTTGTTGATAAAGCCCTGCCTGTATCACGGGTTGTAAAAAGAAAAATAAAGATAGACCAGGTGTTCATAGGCACCTGCACTAATGGAAGGATAGAGGACCTGCGTGTAGCGGCAGGCATTCTGAAAGGCAGGCGCCGTTATCCCGGCACCAGGCTGTTGATAGGGCCCGCTTCAAGGAGGGTTTACCTGGAGGCGCTGCAGGAGGGGTTGATTGATATATTTATGAAGGCAGGGGCAATAATTTTAACCCCCGGGTGCGGGCCGTGTGTCGGCGTACACAGCGGTATACTTGCGGACGGGGAGAAGTGCCTTTCAACCGCCAATAGGAATTTCAAGGGAAGGATGGGGAATGTAAAATCGGAGATATATTTATCTTCGCCCGCGACTGCCGCGCATTCCGCAATAAAGGGTATTATATGCCATTGATATGGATAGTAATAAAGATAAACAGCAATTGCAACAATCGCGTAAATAATTAAGAAGGATAACAATTAGAATAAATGATTGATATAAATCAAATTTATTGAGAAAGGGGTATGTGTTAGGGGTTGGAGTGAAATAAAAATATGAGTAAAGATAAGTTACGATTATTTGTTAGTTCTACGCAAAAAGAATTGGAAAACGAACGCCTTACCATTCTTTCATTAGTCGCAACAGATCCATTTCTACTCGACCATTGTGAAGCTATACTTTATGAGTATGCGCCTGCATCACCGAAAAAAAGTATTAAGGAATGTTTTGAAGTTTTGGATTCTTGCGCAAATCTTGTCGTATTTTCATCGTATTGAAGAACGCGGTAGTGGTTTCCGCAGAATGCACGACCAAATGATAGATCACGGACTTGAGGAGCCGATACTCAGTGAAGATACGGGGTATTTTCAGGTAGTTTTTAAAGGTCCTGGCAACAATATTTCCAAATTGCGTATTCCGGAAACAGCAAAAAAGAAGATTGTCACACCGTCGGTTGAAGAGAAACTAAATAAAAGGCAAAAACAAATTATAACGCAAGTTCTTAAGAAAGGATCTGTTACCAGTGGATGGTGCAAAAAACGTTTTAATGTTGTTTATGATACGACACAAAGGGACCTCTCAAAGTTGGTGGATCTGGGAATTCTTGAAAAGGTTGGTGGTGGACGAACAACAAGGTATGTTGCAAAAAGTAAATGAAAAATCTACCGATAATCTACCGATTATTTTGGGCTAATCTACCGATTTTAAGACGGAAAAGAAGAGTATTCCAAGAAAGAATCGTTAAATAATCGTTAAGTTATTTTGAAAGATCGTTAAGTTGAAAGTATTTTCCTGACCTCAGGACATTTGCCTTTTTGAGGCAAGTTGAAAAGTATGTCGTATATTTATTGGTCCGACATATTATGTATTTGATTATAAGAGCTGGTAAGACATTATTTTTAATTGTTTCCTTGCCACTTTTACTCTTAAAATGAGATTTTGTCCTAAGGTCAGAAATATTTTTCTACTTCTTTAAAAGATTTACCCGGATGAACGGGCGCGTTTTTTACTTTACAGGGTAGTGTATGTTTTCCGTTTTCAACGGTTTCATACAAGTTGCAAGAGAATTTCCGGAAAAATTCCGGAAAAATTACTTGTCAAATGACTACAAAATGTATACAATTGACTACAATATGTATACAAGGATTGATTCTGAATATGGGCTTAAGGCAATTGTTAAGTGAAACAGGATTATCCTGACTATTAAAGGGACAAAAGGGGTATTATATGTTATTAAAGGGCAGGGCGCATAAGTTCGGTGACAGTATAAGCACGGACCTGATTGCTCCCGGGAGATTGTTCCACCTGCGGAATAACCTGCCGGAATTAGCAAAGCATACTCTTGAGGACGCTGACCCTGAGTTTATTAAAAAGGTAAGGAAGGGTGATTTTGTCGTGGGCGGCAGGAACTTCGGGCTGGGATCGTCAAGGGAACATGCGCCTGTAATTATCAAGATGGCCGGGGTGAGCGCCGTGCTTGCCAAATCCTTCGCAAGGATATTTTTCAGGAATGCCATTAACAGCGGCCTCCCCGCGCTGGAATGCGATACGGATAAGATACAAAAAGGGGATGAGCTTGAAGTGGACCTCTCCAGAGGTGTTATAAGAAACAAGACGGGCAACAAAGAGATAAAATTCCGGCCCCTGCCCCGGATTATGATTGATATTCTGTCGGCCGACGGACTGGTTAAGTATATAAGGAAGCACAAGAAGTTTAAGGTTGAATGATTAGGGACGGGTTTTTGGCAGTGTTGGTTTTAAATACCTTTTCCGGGGGCCCTGAATGGAGAGTAAATAAAATGGATAGAACGCTGGTTATTATTAAACCGGATGCTTTAGTATCGGGCCTGGTTGGAAGGGTCATGTCCAGTATAGAAGACAGGGGGGGTAGTATAGCAGGGTTCAAAATGATTAAATTGACTAAAAAGAAGGCAGGAGAGTTTTATAAAGTTCACAAAAACCGGCATTTTTACAAGCCGCTCGTGGAGTTTATGGTATCCAATCCCTGTTTCGTAACGGTGGTTCAGGGAAAGGGTATAGTGGGAAAGATGAGGAAACTCATGGGGGATACGAACCCGAAGAAAGCAAAAAAGGGGACTATAAGGCGCTTATACGCCGTTGATAACAGGCATAATATAGTACATGGTTCGGATTCTATTGAAAACGCGGAGAAGGAAATAAAGTTCTTTTTTAAAAAGCGTGAAATGTTTCACTGGAGGAAGAAGATATATAAGATATGAAAATACTGGTGTTTAATTGCGGCAGTTCCTCCCTGAAGTACCAGTTCATTGACATGAAAGACGAAAAGGTCATTGTAAGAGGGCTGGTTGACAGGATAGGGATGGAGGATGCGTTATTCAGGTATTCTAAGATTGAAACCGGGAAAGATACTGAAGTAAAGAAGGTTCAATTCATAAAAGACCATGAAGAGGCTATTAACCTGTTGATTGATGCGCTTACGAAAGGGGATTCCAGCGTAATAAGAAACAAGTCTGAAATTACCGCGGTGGGGCACCGCATCGTGCATGGAGGCGAGAAGTTCAGCAGAGCGGTGCTTGTGGACGATAAAGTTAAAGAAGATATAAATGAATGTTTTGAACTGGCGCCTTTACATAACCCGCATAACCTGAAAGGCGTGGAAATATGCGGGAAACTGCTTCCCGGGGTGCCTCAAATCGCTGTTTTTGACACTGCTTTTCATCAGACGATGCCTTCAGAAGCGTACTTCTATGCCATTCCTTATTATTTCTATGAGAAGTACAATATCCGCCGTTACGGGTTTCACGGTTCGTCATACTACTATGTTTCCCGCGAAGCCGCCTCAATGATGAAAAAAAAACTGAAAGATTTAAAGATTGTGGCGTGTCATCTTGGTAATGGGGCAAGTATAACGGCTATAAAGAAAGGAAAGTCAGTTGATACTTCAATGGGGTTTACCCCCCTGGAAGGGCTTGTCATGGGTACCCGGTCCGGGGATATAGACCCTTCTATACCTTTATACCTGATGGATGTTGACGAAATTTCCCTGGGGGAAATAAAATCAATACTTAACAGGCAGAGCGGTATATATGGCCTGTCCGGAGTCGGCAGTGACATGCGGGATGTATTAAAGGAAGCGGGGAAAGGGGACAGGAGGGCCAGGCTGGCAGTGGCTGTGTTTGTTTACCGGGTAAAAAAATATATAGGCGCGTACGCTGCTGTTATGAACGGACTGGACTGCCTGGTATTTACGGCGGGGATAGGTGAGAATAGCCCGTATATCAGGGATTTATGCTGCAGGAACATGGATTACCTGGGCATTGAAATTGACAAAAAAAGGAATGAAAAGGCAGTAGGGACAGGAAATTTGATCAGTTCTGAAAAATCAAAGGTAAGTGTATTTACAATACCTACCAATGAGGAATTGGTTATTGCGCGGGAGGCGAAGAAGATATTGAGAAAAAAGACCGTTTTTTCTTGACAAAGCAGGGTTCAACATGTATTATCCTTGCTTGAAAAAATATTTGTATAAGAAGAGGTTTATATGGCAAATCCAAAGAGAAGGCACTCAACCATAAGGCAGAACACGCGTCGTTCGCAATGGAAGCTGTCAAAACCGGGGCTGACGCCGTGTCCCCGGTGTAAAAAACCCAAATTACCGCACTTTATGTGTCCCAACTGCGGTTACTACAATGGGAAAGAAATAGTGAATATGGAAAAGAAGAAAGAAAATAAAGACAAGAAAGACAAGAAAGATAAGAAAGAAAAGAAAGAAAATAAGAAGAAAAAATAATGAGCATGTTGGTGCGCCGGCGTTAATTTTGGGAGGTAGGAATGCGTATTGCGGTTGATGCGATGGGCGGGGATAATGCTCCCGCGAGTATCGTGCAGGGCGCTGTCCAGGCAGCGCGTGATTTCAATTATGAAATAATACTGGTAGGCGATGAATCCAGGATAAAAAAGGAACTGGAGAAGTATGATGTGGGTTCATTGCCGGTTACTGTAAAACATGCCACCGAGGTCATCAGCGAGAAGGAATCCCCTATCGTTGCGTTTCGGCAGAAAAAAGACGCGTCAGTTGTTGTATGCGCGCGCCTGATTAAGGAAGGAAAGGCGGAAGCCATGGTATCCGCCGGGAATTCAGGCGCAACGATGGCATCCGCGCTGGCAACGCTCAGAAGGCTGCCGGGAATATCAAGGCCGGCGATTGCCATAGTGATGCCCACCCTGAGAGGCATGTGTGTTATCCTGGATGTTGGCGCCAACGTTGACTGTAAACCTTTAAACCTGGTGCAGTTTGCGGTTATGGGTGAAATATATATGAAATACGTGATGGGCAGGGAAAATCCGACAGTCGGGCTGTTAAATATCGGGAAGGAAGAGAACAAGGGAAACGAACTTGCCATAAACACTTATAAGTTATTAAAGGAAAGCGATATTAATTTCATAGGCAATGTAGAGGGTGGCGATGTTCCCAGAGGCAAGGCTGACGTTATCGTATGTGATGGTTTTGCGGGCAATGTTATTTTAAAGCTTTCTGAAGGCGTTAGTTCGGTAATAATACAATGGATTAAAGAGGGTATAGTGAAAAGTCCGGTATTGCTGATTTTTAAGCTGTTGTTGAAGCAGCTCTTCGCAGGCCTGAAGGAGAAGATAAACTACGATGAGTATGGAGGGGCCCCCCTGCTGGGTATTAATGGCGCCTGCGTAGTCTGTCATGGTGTGTCTAACGCAAAAGCCATGAGGAATTCAATAAAGGTTGCGGCAAAGTTCGTTGAAGAGAAGGTAAACGATAATATTGAAAAGGTGATTATTCGGGAGAAGAATAATGGGTAAAGGGCTGGTGAGAATAATCGGAGTCGGCTCTTACGCGCCTGAAAAGATATATACGAACCAGGACCTTGAAAAAATGGTGGATACCACTGATGAATGGATTGTAACAAGGAGCGGTATCCGCGAAAGGCATATAGCGGCCGAAGATGAAGCTGCTTCGGACCTGGGCGCAAAGGCCGCGCGGAAGGCGATAGAGGATGCGGGAATAAAACCCTCCGAGGTGGATTTAATCATAACGGCTACCATATCCCCCGATATGATGTTTCCTTCAACCGCCTGCCTGATACAGAACAAACTGGGGTTAACGGACACTGCGGCTTTTGATATAAACGCTGCGTGTTCGGGGTTTATTTACGGGATAACAATCGCTGAGCAGTTTCTTAAAAATGATGTATATAAGACAGTGCTGTTCATCGGGACGGAGGCCCTGTCTAAGATAACCAACTGGAAGGACAGGCAGACATGCGTTTTGCTTGGTGACGGCGCCGGCGCCGCGGTATTAAGGAAAGAAAACGGCGAAAACGGTATACTGTCGTCATATTTAAGTTCTAACGGCAGTTATTCTGATTTATTACTGATGCCGGGAGGAGGGTCAAGAATCCCGGCGACTGTTGATACGGTAAGGCGGAACCTGCATTATTTTACGATGAAAGGCAATGAAACCTTTAAGGTGGCGGTCCCAAAACTGTATGATTCCGCAATAGAAGGATTGAAGCGCTGCGGGATGACAGTCGGCGATGTGGACCTTTTTATCCCGCACCAGGCAAATATAAGGATAATACAGGCAGTTGCGAGGAAACTGAAAATCCCGATGGAGAAGATGTTCGTGAATATTGAAAAATACGGGAATACTTCCGCGGCAACAATACCTATTGCCCTGGATGAAGCAAAGCGCGAAGGCAGGATTAAAGAAGGCGATATTATAGAGTTTATAGGTTTTGGGGCAGGTTTTACCTGGGGTTCCGTTGTAGTACGCTGGTGAGTTGATAAGAGGCTAAATACTTCGATTCGTAAATACTGTTCCATATATTTATTATAATATTTACTCACTCAGCACTAAGTCCCCGGGCGAGTAAATGGGTTACCGTATTTATGAAACAAGGGACAAAGATGAAAAAAATCGCATTTGTTTTTCCGGGGCAGGGTTCCCAGTATCCTGGGATGGGCAGGGAATTGTTTGATAAATATGATTCTGCCGGAAGGGTTTTTGACCGGGCGCGTGAAGTTACCGGTTTTGATCTGAAGGAAAAGGTATTTAACGCAAGCGAGGAAGAACTTCAGAAAACGGAAGTAACCCAGCCGGCTGTCTTTACGGTGTCAATGGTTTGCCTGGAGGCCCTCAGGGAAAAAGGGGTCAAGCCTGTTGTGGTGGCAGGCCACAGTCTTGGTGAATATACGGCTGTAGCGGCCGCGGGTTCTATGAGTTTCTCTGATTGCCTGTCACTGGTTATAAAACGGGGTGAATTAATAAAAGAAGCTTCTGAAAAAAATCCCGGTACCATGGCTGCGGTAATAGGGCTTGACGCAGGGAAGGTAAGGGAGGTATGCAGTGAGGTGAACGCGCAGTCTGGTTCAGTCGTGGTTGAAGCTGTTAACTTCAATTCCCCTGTACAGGTTGTTATTTCGGGAACTGCCCGGGGATGCGAAGAGGCGGTTGAGGCTGCAAAGAAAGCGGGCGCAAAAAAAGCCGCCATGTTAAGGGTGTCAGGGCCCTTTCATCACAGCCTGTTCATGAGTTCCGCGCGAGCCGGCCTGGAGGAAGAGCTTGACAGGTATGAGGTACAGGACGCCCGGGTCCCTTTAACAGCCAATTATTCAGGAGGGCCTGTTACTTCAGCCGGGGATATAAAAGAAGCGTTGATAAACCAGATTAACAGCCCGGTACTGTGGGAGGATTCCGTGAAACGGATGATACAGGATGGAGTTGAGGTGTTTATTGAAGTCGGCCCGGGGAAGGTGCTTACGGGGCTTTTAAGAAGGATATCAAGGGATGTTACAGGGCTTAACGTGGAAGATGAGGCTAGTTTGGAAAAGGCATTACGGTTTGTAAAAGGAGAAGGGGTATAATGGATTTAAAAGATAAAGTTGCGGTTGTTACAGGTTCGGCGCAGGGTATCGGGAAAGCGATTGCATTGACCCTTGCCCGGAATGGAGCTGATATTGCGGTGTGTGATATTGACGAGGAACTTGCCGGGCAGACTGCCGGGGAAATAGAGAAGACAGGTTCCCGGGCAATGTCCTGCAAACTGGATGTATCACAGATTTCTTCTGTGGAAGAAATGTTGAAAAAAATACTTGACAAATATAATAAAATTGATATATTGGTCAACAATGCCGGTATAACGCGTGATGCCCTCATGATCAGGATGAAAGAGAAGGACTGGGACAGTGTGCTTAATATCAACCTGAAAGGGGTGTTTAACTGCACCAGAGCGGTGTCAAGAGTCATGATGAAGCAAAGGTCGGGCCGTATTGTGAACATTGCTTCCGTGGTTGGTATTATGGGGAATGCCGGACAGGCTAACTACTCCGCGTCCAAAGGAGGCGTTATTGCGCTTACAAAGACCTGCGCCAGGGAACTTGCGGGCAGGAATATCAATGTTAATGCGGTGGCGCCCGGTTTTATCCGGACGAGGATGACGGATAAGCTCACGGACGAGGTGAAAAACAGTTTCGTTAAAACAATACCGCTTGCAAAGCTCGGGCAGCCTGAGGATGTGGCGGACGCAGTATTATTTCTTGTTTCCGGCCTGTCAAAATATATAACGGGACAGGTGATAAAAGTTGACGGCGGAATGGTAATGTAAAAATGAAAAATAAAAAGAGGAGGAGATTTAAATGGCAGTAGAAGACAAAGTAAAGGAAATTATCGTTGAACAGTTGGGAGTTGATCCATCAGAAGTTACCATAGAGGCTTCATTTATAAATGATCTGGGAGCGGATTCACTTGATACTGTTGAACTTGTTATGGCTCTGGAAGAGGAATTTAACCTGGAAATCGCTGATGAAGAAGCAGAGAAACTGGATACGGTAGGGAAAGTGGTTGAATACATTAAAGCACACTCCAAATAAGAGTAAATGTGAATAAAACCATAATTCAATACTAATATTGAGGCGCGGATTGGAGAGTAATCCGCGTTTTCTATTGGGAGAGAGCAAATGCAGAAAAGGGTTGTAATAACAGGTTTGGGAGTGTTATGTTCGGTCGGTATCGGTAAGAAAGAGTTCTGGACCGGGCTTGTGAACGGCAAATCGGGGATAGATACCATAGCTTGTTTTGACGCCGCTGATTATAGTTCCAGGATAGCGGGAGAGATAAAGAACTTCAATCCCGAAGACTTCGTTGACAGGAAAAAAATAAGGAGGTCGGACAGGTTCGTTCTGTTTGCTCTTGCTGCGGCAAAGTTATGCATGGAGGACTCGAAACTTGACAGGGAAAAAGAGGACGGGAGCAGGCTGGGCGTGATTGTGGGGTCCGGCATAGGAGGGCTCACGAGTGTACAGGATGAATGCAGGATTCTCTTTGAAAGGGGGCCCGGGAGGATAAGCCCGTTTCTGGTGCCGAAGATGATAATTAACATGGCGGCGGGGGAGATAGCCATAGAGTACGGGTTTAAGGGGCCGAACTTTGCCACGTGTACTGCCTGCGCCACGAGTAATCATGCGATAGGCGAAGCGCTGAGGACAATCCGTTACGGCAGCGCTGATGTAATAATTTCCGGGGGGGCTGAAGCTCCGATTTCGCAGATAGGGGTTGCCAGTTTCTGCGCGGCAAGGGCGCTGTCAAAACGTAATGACGATCCCGCGCATGCTTCAAGGCCCTTTGACAGGGAAAGGGACGGGTTTGTTATAGGGGAAGGCGCGGGTGTTGTAATGCTTGAATCACTTGAGCATGCCAGGGCAAGGGGGGCGCATATCTACGCCGAACTTGCGGGATACGGGGCAACAGACGACGCGTATCATATAACCGCTCCGGCTCCTGACGGGGAAGCAGCCGCCAGGGCAATGTCTGATGCGATTAAATTCGCGGGCGGGACTCCGGACGACGTGGATTATATAAATGCCCACGGAACGTCAACCCTGTTAAATGATAAGATTGAGACTCTTGCAATCAAGAAGGTTTTCGGGGAAAGAGCCTACAAGATACCGGTTTCATCCACTAAATCCATGACGGGCCATGTTCTGGGGGCGGCCGGCGCGATTGAATTAATAGCAGCAGTCCTGGCGATTGAAAATAGTGTTATCCCGCCAACTATCAATTATGAGTTCCCTGACCCCGAGTGCGACCTTGATTACGTTCCCAATAAAGCCCGTAAACAGGAAGTGAACTTTGCCCTTTCAAATTCCCTGGGTTTTGGCGGTCACAATGCCACACTGGCAGTCAAGAAATTCAAAGAATAAAATAATGGGGCCAGGCCTCAATCTTATGATTTAAACCGGGTATTGCATGACATCGGAACTTAAAAAATTTGAAGAGCGGATAGGAATAAGTTTTAAAAACAAGGGATTGTTAAAACAGGCATTGACCCACAGGTCTTTTACGTATGTCCGCGGGTTAAGAGAGGACAATGAAAGACTTGAGTTCCTCGGGGACAGCATTCTGGACATGGTGGTATCCGATTACCTGTTTGAAAAGTATCCGGATAACGATGAGGGTAAATTGTCCAAGATGAGGTCCGGGCTTGTAAACAGGAACACCCTGTTCGTATGGGCTAAAAGGGTGGGCATACAGGATTTTATCCTGCTGAGCAGGGAAGAGGAAAAAGCAGGCGGCAGGGATAAGGTTTCCATTATTGCCAATGCCTTTGAATCCCTGATTGCAGCGGTATACTGCGACCAGGGGCTTATTACGGCGAAGTACTTTATACTTAACCAGATTTCACAGCAGGAGGAACTGGAAAGGACTGATTATAAAAGTTTATTGCAGGAGATAACACAGAAGAAGCATAAGATTTTACCGGAATACAGTGTCAAGGCGGAATCGGGCCCGGACCATAAAAAATTGTTTGAAATAGAAGTCAGGGTCAAAAATAAGACTTATGGCAAGGGAGTCGGCATGAGCAAGAAAAATGCTGAACAGCAGGCCGCGAGAGAAGCCCTTGTTAAGATGAAAATAACACTTTAATATAAAAAGGAGGATGTTATGGATTATTTACTTACTGAAGAACAGGAAATGATAAGAGAATTGGCGTCAAAAATAACGGAGAATAAGATAATGCCTTTGAGGGAGGAACTGGATAGGACCGGTGAATTCCCCGGTGGAATCGTGAAGGATATTGCGGCTGCTGACCTGTTCAGGGTAGCTATTCCCGAGGAGTATGGAGGGATAG
>JAUXBS010000148.1 GCA_030619245.1 Clostridia bacterium
AACCTGATTATTCGCCGTTACAGCTATAATCAAATCATTATCTTCTTCTGTTATTTGTTCCAGGACCATAGGGTTGCTTCCATCTCCCAGAACAGCCATGACATCAAGGCTTTCCTTGACCTGTTTGTAAGCTTTCTCATCATTCTCAATAACTATCAGGTCATGCCCCTGTTCCACAAGACTCCGGGCTAAAAGATAACCAACCCTTCCACATCCTACAATAATTATCTTCATTGTATTATTACCTGTTTATTACCTTGATTTGTAAATGCTGTCATGCATATTTATTATAATATTTATTATTAAGTCCCCGGGCGAGTAAATGGGTTACCGTAGTTAAGGAGCAGGGGGCCTATTTAGCTGCTTCAATACCGAGCCCGTTTTTCGCCGCCTCGCTGATTTTCGAGAATGCCTTCTCGTCATTCACCGCAAGTTCAGCAAGTATCTTACGGTTAACCAGTATGTTTGCCTTTTTAAGCCCACTCATCAACTTACTGTAAGACAATCCATTTATCCTTGCGGCTGCGTTAATCCGGATAATCCACAAAGAACGAAAGTCTCTCTTTCTGACCTTCCTGTCCCTGGTTGAATATGCCATACTCCTGTCAAGCTGTTCAGTCGCATGGCGGTATAAATTTTTCTTTCCAAGCCTGTAACCTTTAACCTGCTTAAATAGTCTTCTCTTCCTTTTCTTTCTCTCCGGTGCGCTCGTAATTCTTGACATATACTGTTACCTCCCTCTTATCCGTACGGTAGTAATTTCTTTATCCTCTTCCCGTCACCATCAGTTGAAGTGCCCGCTTTCCTCAATCTTCTCATCCGGGCAGAACTCTTCTTGCTTAAAATATGCCTGGCAAAAGCCTTCTTCCTTTTAACCTTGCCATTAGCTGATATTTTAAACCTCTTTTTAACTCCGCTACAGCTCTTTAATTTCGGCATTATCCCTCCAATCCAAATATGTGCATATGACAATTCATTAAGAACATCACTTGCATCATTAATTCATACTGTCCTAACCGGCAGAATTACTTATTAGCTTTCAGCATAATAGTCATCCTTCTGCCTTCCAGTTTGGGGTTTTGTTCACAAACTGCAATATCCTTAAACTCTTCAATGACTTTCAGCAGGACATTCTTGCCAATATCCACATGAGCCATCTGTCGCCCCCTGAAAAACACGGAAACTTTCACCTTGTAACCCTTGGTAAGAAACTCCCGGATATGCCTGTTCTTCGTATCAAGGTCATGTTTTTCAATTAACGGCCCCATCCTCATTTCCTTCATCTGCCCGGACCTGTTGATCTTATGCGCTTTCTTCCTCTTCTTGTCCTTCTCAAACTTATACCTGCTGTAGTTCATTAATTTACAGACAATAGGAACCATCTGAGGAGAAATTGCTACAAGGTCAAGCTCCTTCTCTTTAGCCATTGACAAAGCATCGCTTAAAAGGACTATCCCTTTTTGCTCACCCTTTTCGTCAATCAATCTTACCTTGTCAGCTCTGATTTTTTCATTTACCCATAAAAACTCTTTCTTAGCTATGGTTACATCATCTCCTTTCCAAAAAAATAACCCCGCCCTATGACGGAGCCAAGATTATATATAACCTTTTAAAGCACCGTAACGGCGTTACGAAGGTGAGGCACAAATGCCTGCTTTTCAAATACACGATAGTATATTACTATATATAAAATAATTGTCAAGTTATTTATTATATTTATTACAAGATTTTGTTATTTCAGAGAACGGCTTTTTATTTCTTCAACAGCGATTTTCAGCCATTCATCCACTGAAAACTGCCCCTGGCTCTTACCACCCTTCTTCCTTACCATAATCTTACCGGATTCCTGCTCATTCTTTCCTATAACAAGCATGTATGGAACCTTCTTAACTTCCGCGTTGCGTATTTTCTTGCTTATCTTCTCATTGGCAAAATCCGCCTTAACACGCAATCCAGCCGCCTTATACTTTTCTAATATCTCTTTTGCATACTCAACCTGGTCATCAGTTATGGTAAGTATCGCAACATGAACAGGAGCAAGCCATAACGGGAAATTCCCTCCGTAATGCTCAATTAAAACACCAAAGAACCTCTCAAGAGAACCCATGAGCGCCCTGTGTATCATAATTGGCGTCTCTTCCCTGCCTTCCCTGTTGATAAACTTCATCTTAAAGCGTTCCGGAAGGTTAAAATCCACCTGTATAGTGGAACACTGCCAGGCCCTGTTAAGCGAATCCTTTATCTTAATATCCACTTTGGGCCCGTAGAACACACCCTCCCCGGGATCAATCTCATACTTAAGGCCGACCTTCTCCAACGCCTTCTTCAGGGCATCCGTAGCCTTCTCCCAGTTACCCGGCGTCCCCACGTACTTATCAGGCCTTGTGCTTAAACAAACTTCGTATTTCTCAAAACCAAAAGTCTTAAGTATTAATAACACGAACTCAATAACCCTTATAATTTCAGCCTCAAGCTGTTCAGGCATACAGAATATATGGGCATCATCCTGGGTAAACCCCCTTACCCTCATAAGGCCGTGAAGAACCCCTGACCTTTCATAACGGTAGACAGTTCCCAGTTCAGCCCACCTTATCGGCAGGTCCCTGTAACTTCTTAAATTTGTCTTGTATATCAGAATATGGCCGGGACAGTTCATCGGTTTTATCATATATTTCTGCCCGTCAATATCAATCGGAGAATACATGTTCTCCTGGTAGAACTCAAGATGCCCCGAGGTCTTCCATAATTCCATTTTTGCTATATGCGGAATATTTATCAACTCATAACCGTTCTTTAAATGCTCTTCCTTCCAGAAATCCTCAATCTCCTTCCTGATTATCGAGCCCCTGGGATGCCAGTAAATAAGGCCCGCTCCACCCTCCTCATGAACACTGAACAAATCAAGTTCCCTTCCAAGCTTCCTGTGGTCCCTCTTCTTTGCTTCCTCAATAATGTTAAGATACTCATTAAGGTCCTTCTTTTCATAGAAGGCAGTGCCGTATATACGCTGTAACATCTCCCTCTTTTCATTACCCCGCCAGTATGCGCCTGCTATACTTGTTAACTTGAACCACTTAATCTCCCCTGTTGATTTCAAGTGAGGGCCGCTGCACAGGTCAACGAACTCGCCCTGCTCATAGAATGATACCGAATCTCCAGGGAGTTCAGCTATAATCTCCAGTTTGTACTTCTCACCTTTTTCACCTAAGAACCTGATGGCATCTTTTTTATTTTTATCATACTGCCTGAACTCATGGTCCTCCTTAACTATCTTTTTCATCTCGCTGTATATCCTGTCAAGGTCTTCTGGAATGAAGGGTTCTTTCTTATCAAAGTCATAGTAGAACCCGTCAGTAATAAAAGGCCCTATCGCAAGCTTCACTTCAGGAAACAACCTTTTAACCGCCTGGGCCATAACATGCGAACATGAATGTCTTAAAGTATCCAGATTACTCATTTAACCCTTCCTTTCAAAGTTTAATGCCCGATACTGGAATTGAACCAGTGACCTCCGCCATGTCAAGGCGTTACTCTAACCAACTGAGCTAACCGGGCAGAACACTTTTTTCCTTTTACTATATGATATTTTTGAATACCACTATCTTTAAGCCTGTCATCCTTTTTTTGATGGACACGGTAATGGACACGGTCTGAATCCTCTTTGAAGCTATTATCAAGAACATCTACAGCCTTCTGCGTTATATCAGGAGACAGATGACTATACCTCACTGTCATCCTTAAATCACTATGTCCCAGCAGTTCCTTAACAGCCAATAATCCTACCCCTTTCATGACTAAATGACTTGCAAATGTATGCCTGAGGTCATGAAACTTAAAATCCTTAATTTCTGCCTTATCCAAGGCCTTTTTAAAGGAGTTCTGGATAGTAATATAAGGACCTGCCCCGTTCTTGCCAGGGAATACATATGGACTACCTTTGCTCTCAACCCTTCGCTCGAACAACAGGTCCGATACTGTTTTATTCATCGGGATGCTTCGTTGAGTACCGGTCTTTGAGTCTTTAATAAATACAATATTATTTTTAAAATCAATATCCATCCACTTCAATTTGAAAATCTCACCTCTTCTCATCCCTGTATTAACAGCCACTATTACAATCGGCTTTATACTCTCAGGACAATTGGCTATTAGCACACTCACTTCTTCCCCAGTTAAATATCTTATCCTTCTCCTGCTTTTTTCATTAAAGGTCCTCACACGTTTGAATGGATTATTTTCAAGTTTCCCTTCTTGAATTGCAACATTAAATATCCGTCTTAAAGTAGAG
>JAUXBS010000280.1 GCA_030619245.1 Clostridia bacterium
CTTTATGAGAAGATATGCCAGCTTGAATCAGAGATAATGGACGGCAAGATGAAGCTCGTTAAAGCCAACCTCCGGCTAGTTGTCAGCATTGCGAAGAAGCATATAAACCCGAACCTGTCCCTGCTGGATTTAATTCAGGAGGGGAGCATAGGGTTAATGAAGGCAGTTGATAAGTTCGAATACAAAAGGGGGTTTAAATTCTCCACCTATGCCACCTGGTGGATAAGGCAGTCAATCAACAGGGCAATCGCAGACCAGGCAAGGACCATAAGGATACCGGTGCACATGAAGGAGATTATAAGCAAGCTGAACAAGGTGGCCCGCCATTACAGGCAGAAGTTCGGCAGGGACCCCCATATTGAAGAGTATGCGTATGAAATAGGTATGCCTGGCGGTAAGGTAAGGAATGTTTTGAAGATAATGCAGGAGCCGATTTCCCTGACTACGCCGATAGGAGAGGACGAGGAAAGCCATCTTGAAGATTTCATAGAAGATGAAACCATAAATTCCCCGATATCGGAAACCCTGGAGTCACTGAGGCAGAAGGAAATAGAAAAAGTGCTGGCCACCTTGACCAACAGGGAGGCCAGGATAGTTAAAATGAGATTTGGCATTGGGGTTGGTTATCCAAGGACACTTGAGGAAGTGGGAAAGATATTCAAGATAACAAGAGAAAGGGTAAGGCAGATAGAGGCAAAAGCCGTAAGGAAGTTAAGGCATCCTACCAGAAGCAAACTGCTCCGTGAGTACTTGGATTAAATATTCTCTTTAAATATACTTATCTACGGTTTCCTGGCTTATCATGTTTATAGGCGAGTGTATTACTTTATTGATTTTTTCGTCTTCTATAGTACTCCTGACAAATGTTCTCGTAATGATTCTCCCCATTTCAATGGGATTGGTGTTAAGTGTGGCGGTAATTTCTCCTCTGGCGATTGATTTAATCGCGTTCTGACTCCCGTCAATCCCTACAATAAATACCCTGTTCTGTTTCTGTTTTGTTTTAATGGCGTTGAATGCCCCAAGCGCGATTTCATCGTTTTCCGCAAAGATGGCATCCAGTTCAGGATATTTCTTAATGATCCTGTTTACAACCTTTCTTGCAGTATCTTTTAACCAGTTAGCTGGTTCGGAGGCAACTATATGGATTTCCGGATACTCATTTATGATTTCAAGGAAACCCTTTTTCCTTTCAATATTGTCAAACTGTCCCGGGATTCCTTCTATGATGGCGATTTCCCCTTTTGACCTTAGTATTCTTGACAGGAAGGTTCCGACTTTTCTGCCGGCTTCCCTGTGGTCATAACCTATGGAAGATACGACTTTTCTTGAAAGCCTCTTTTTTAATCCAAGGGTTTGAAAAAATATTAAAGGTTTACCTGCTCTGTTTGCTTTTTCCGTTATGCGTTCGATAAGCGGCCCTGTTTTGCAGCATACTGCCAGGGCGTCGATTTGAGAGTCTATGGTTTTGTTTATTATTCTAGACTGTTCCTTTATAGATTCCTTTTTTAAGGGGGAAACAACTATGTCAATGTTTCCTATGTCTTCAGCAACTTCGCGTATTCCCTTCAGTACCAGGCCGAAAAAATTATCCGCAACCGGAGGGCAGAAAGCCAGTTTAATGGTTCCCTTTGATGTAATGAGGGAGGAACAAACACGGTTCCTGCCTTCCTCCTTGGCGAGGTAAAGCGCCTGGTCGGCCCTTTCTATTAACTCATTTTTTATTCTTGCATTCATTGGATATTCTGCAATACCTATACTGATGGTGATTTGTGTGTTTTTATTTCGTTCGCTGTTAAAGGGGTATCTGCTAATCTCTTTTCTA
>JAUXBS010000087.1 GCA_030619245.1 Clostridia bacterium
GCCTCCATGAACGCCGAGAAGGAAGTTGTGGTGGGAGGTGTATACAAGATTCATGGAGAGAACTCCTTCAAGGTAATCAGCCGTCTCAGGAAACAGATGGATAAGATTAACGGGATACTGCCTGCAGGAGTAAAAATAGTACCGTTTTATGATCAGGGGATACTGGTTAAGGAAAGCGTAAAGACAGTAAGGAATGCGCTCGGGTTGGGTATTATACTGGTATGTCTGGTTTTGTTTGTTTTCCTGGGTAAATTAAGGAATGCAATTGTAGTGGTTCTTTCTCTTCCTTTTTCAATGCTATTGGCATTTATTTTATTTAGCTGGTTAAAAATACCCGGGGATCTGATATCCATGGGGGGGCTGGCAATTGCGCTGGGCATGATAGTCGATGCCAGCATTATTATGGTTGAAAAGATACATACCCTGAATCAGGAAGCCCCGGAATCCCTGTCAATAAAGGATGTAATAGTAGCCGCCAGCCGTGAGGTTGGCAGGCCGATGTTCTTTGCCATAGCCATTATTATCATGGTATTCCTGCCTATATGGACCCTGTAGGGTGTGGAAGGAAAAATGTTCAGGCCCCAGGCGTACTCCGTAACCATTGCTATGTTCGGTTCGCTCATATACGCCATGATACTTGCGCCTGTCCTTTACGGCCTTACCATGAAGAATAGAAAACCATCCGGGGACAAGAAAGGCAAACTCCTTCCGTCGCTGCAGAAACGCTATAAACATGTACTCGAGTACCTCCTCCCCAGAAGGAAGAAGGTATTCATAATAACCGTCTGTCTGTTGATTGCGGGCATAGTCGTATTCTTTAACCTGGGCAGGGTGTTCGTCCCCACCCTTCATGAGGGGAACATAAACGTACTGGCGCACATGGATCCCAGTATATCCCTTGATGAGGCGGGCAGGATTGCCATAAAACTTGAAAAGGAAATACTTACATTCAGCGAGGTCAGAGAGGTTATGTCAGAAATAGGCTACGGAGACGTGGGGCCCCACGTCCATCATACCAACTATGCCTGTATAACAGTTGACCTTTACCCCAGGCATGAATGGAAATCCGGGGGTAACCAGGAGCAACTAGTTTCAAGGATGAGTGACCGGCTTAAAGGCTTCCCCGGGGTATCCATAAGTTTCTCTCAGCCAATCCAGCATGAAGTGGATGACCTGGTTGGAGGGGCAGGGGCGCAGGTAGTGGCAAAACTGTTCGGTTATGATATGGAAGTGCTTAAGCGGGAAGCCGCGGAAATCGAAGGCGTACTCTCCGGTATAGAAGGGGTTGCCGACCTCAGGGTGGAGCAGGTAAGCGGGCAGGCGCACCTGCATATAGAAATAGACCGTAAAGAGATGGCCCGGCAGGGCATAAACATATCAAGGGTCCAGGAAATAATAAGGAGCAGTGTAGGGGGCATAAGGGCGGGCAAGGTATTTGAAGGAGAAAAGTCCTTTGATATATTCGTCAGGTTTGAAGAGTCCCACCGGAACGATGTTGAAGCTATAAAGGATGTATTGATATACGGCAGTGACGGCAACAGGGTACCCCTGTCACGCATTGCCGAAATCAAACTGGTTGACGGGTTCAGGCAGATAAGCCATGAAAACGGCCAGAGGTATATCTCCATACAGAGTAACGTAAGGGGGAGGGATGTAGGAGGTTTCGTTGAGGAAGCGCAGAAAAGAATAGAAGAAGCTGTTGCCCTGCCTACGGGGTACTCTATTTTGTGGGGTGGACAGTTTGAATTACAACAGGCGGCTAACAGACGGTTGATAGTTGTAATACCGATTACATTGTTAATTATACTGTTCCTGCTTTACAGTTTCTTTAAATCATTCAAAGAAACGCTCCTGATTGCTTTAAACATACCCTTAGCATTAGTGGGCGGCGTATTTGCCCTGGCAATTACCGGCCAGGACCTCAGTATCCCCGCAACCATTGGTTTCATCGCTCTTTTTGGTATAGCCCTGCAGGACGGATTGGTGTTGATATCCCGTTTCAAGTATCTGCACGCAAAAGGTTTAAGCCTGAAGGATGGGATAATTGAAGGTTCTCTTTCAAAGTTAAGGCCTGTTTTAATGACTACGGTGACCACTGCATTTGGATTAATACCATTAATTATGGCTACTAGTCCGGGTTCTGAGATTCAGAAGCCACTGGCTATTGTAGTTGTGGGAGGGATAATTTCATCAACGGTACTGACCCTGTTTGTAATACCAACTTTGTACGGGTGGGTGAAAGAATAAAATATAGCGATTAACGAAAGGAGAAATTATTCATGTACATTATAAAAGGAAGTCTTTCTGTATCGTTTGTAATACTGTTGTTACTGTCAGTGTTGATGACTACGCCGGCTGTTTCACAGGAATGCGGCCCCTCCTGCCCTGTCTGTTCAGGGACGGGCAGCGCTACAGGGGCATTGGTGCCGCGGGGGAATTTGATAATTTCTAATATTGCTATTCCTTACGGAGCGGAAGAAACATACATACTGAACCTGAGGGCAGGCGTTTTTCCATGGATGGATATAGGAGTGGGATATGCATTTACAACCAGGACCCCAGTCTGGAGTATCCGGTTTCAGCCGTTCAAGGAAGAGGAAGATGATTGGAAACCCGTGTTGTTAATCGGAACGGGGAGTGTCAGGACAGGCGGCAGCGATCAATCCCTGTTCATGCAGGTTCTGAAGAGTTGGGAGTTCAGTGAGGATTTTGCCCTGCAGATTAACGGGGGAATTGCATTGTTGATTCCCGGTTTTGACCGGTTTTACGGCCTGGCAGGCATTACAACGGTAATAAAAGAGAAGTGGAGTATCTTTACCAGCTATGACGGAATCAATTTGCATTTTGGCTGTTCCTGGATTCCTGCGGAATACATAGCGATTTCAACTATGTTGGTTGAGGCTAAGGACCTGGCGATATCCATGAGGTATATCCTGAAGTTCGGTAAGGATAGCCTATAGAGTTTTGAGGGAGTGTTTTTTTGTTAAAAAACATATGATGAAGAAATTCTTCAGAAAAAAATAAGAATAAATACTTTAAATATAAATAAAATAAAAAAACACTTGACAAAAATAAGGCTATAATGTATAATAGGACAAAAGAGGTCATGTTAGTCATATAAGGAGGAAAGATGTTTAAACTATCACGCGCGGGAGAGTATGCCCTTAGGGGCGTTGTTTATATTGCTTCAAAGAAAGGAGGTGATATAGTTCATGTCAGGAAAATTGCAGAGTCCCAGAACGTTCCTGAATACTTTCTGACAAAGGTATTCAGCAGGCTTACACGTAACGGGATAATCCATTCGATAAGGGGAAACAAGGGCGGGTTCAGGCTTTCAAGGCCGCCGAAGAAGATATCAGTGTACGATATCCTCACTGCCGTGGAGGGGCCCTTGAATTTCAATGATTGTTTTATCTGCAAGAATTCCAGGAAATGTAAATTGAAGCCGGTGTGGGATGAGTCAATGAAGAAGATGCTGGAAGTGCTGAAAAAGCACAAGATTGCGGATGTTGTATAAAATAAAGGAAAAGAGGATGATTCATGGAAATCAGGGATTTTATCAATACGTGTGTTGATGACGGGTTCGCCTGGAAAGAAGGGGAAAACGAAGGGGTTTACGGGTATTTTGTTGGTTCTGAGAAGTATGATACGGTTACCCATTTTACTCCCGAAGCCATTGACGATAATGAATGGCCGGTGTTGAGAAAACAAGTGGTCCAGGGTAAAAACGTGCACCACATAACAAGGATAGTGGGGTATTTCTCCAGGGTAGAGAACTGGAATAAGAGTAAGTTAGGGGAACTAAAGGACAGGAAAAAGGGGAACTATGAAGTTAAATAGTTAGCATCAGGGAGGCAGGCAATGTTTGGCAAATGTCCGGGACAGTCAAGCCGTTATTTAAAGGCAACTTATAAAAAATGCCCGCACTGCGGTTACGAGGTGGAGATATTTTCCAATGAGTTGAGGGTACAGTGCTATAAGTGCGGGCAATACGTATACAGGAAAAAGATACCTTCCTGTATTGACTGGTGCCCTGCGGCGAAAGACTGTATCGGTTACCTTAAGTGGAAGGAATTAAAGGGAGGAGGAAAGAAAAATGAATAGGAAAACAACAGGGTTGGTTATGGGTGTTTTACTGGTGTTGGTGCTTTCAGGAGCATGTTGTTACAAGGGAGACAAGTCCGGTAGTTCAAAAAAATGGGGCTGCGGCTCCGGCTCCGCGAAAAAGGGTTGTGGCGCCATTGGTGTTCAGAACAGGGCAGGGACAATAAAAGGCGAGCTCATATGTTCCGGTTGTTACCTTAAGAAGAAGTATGGGGCCGGAGCCCAGTGCGGTATTTACGGTCACGACCACAGCCTGAAAGTAATTGAATGTAGTATCGGTGGAAAGAAATGCAACTGCGGGAAGGGGGAATGTATTCATAATATCTTGCCTAATGACAGGAGCAAGGAACTGTTAAGTGAAAAGAACCTGGGCAAGGAGGTAATTGTTGAAGGTAAAATATATCCGGGAAGCAGGCTGGTTGAAGTGAATTCCTACAAGATAAAGACCGGAAGTGAATGGGAAGCCTACAATTGGTGTGGCAAATGCAGGGTAATGGTTGATGATACCCATAAACATTAAGTAATTGTTGTTGCGTAAAGGGGAGAAGGGAGGTTGGTTTGAAGAGGAAGATCATTGAAATAGATGAGGAGAAGTGTAACGGCTGCGGCCTGTGCATACCCAACTGCCACGAGGGGGCGCTGCAGATAGTAAACGGGAAGGCGAAGCTTGTTAATGAGGTCTATTGTGACGGGCTTGGAAACTGCCTTGGCCACTGCCCTGAAGACGCAATCAGGGTTGTGGAAAAGGAGGTGAAGGATTTTGATTTCAAAGCTACCAATAAACATCTCAAGGAAATAAGCAAGGATGAATTGAAAGAAAATCCTTTAGAGAAGAGCTGCAGGGGAAATGAGATAAAACCTGATTTGCCCTGCGGTTGTCCGGGAACAATGGAAAGAGATTTAAAAAAGGAAGAAATGACAGGAGGCAATAATAAGACGGAGGTTGTTTCACAGCTGCAGCATTGGCCCATTCAGTTAAGATTGTTGACGCCGAACGCAGCCTGTTTTCAGGACGCTGATTTGCTGATTGCCGCTGACTGTGTTGGTTTTACCAATCCGAATTTCCATAATCAGCTGCTTAAGGGTAAAACACTGGTTATAGGGTGTCCCAAGCTTGATGATATTGAGGAATACAAGGAGAAGATAAAGGCGATAATCAAGTGCAACGATTTGAATACGATTACTGTTGCAACAATGGAGGTGCCCTGCTGTCACGGATTGTACCAGGCAGTTGAAGAGGCGCTTGACGAATCAGGAAAAAGGATAACCCTGAAGAAGGTTGTTGTTGGGGTTGATGGAAAGGTAATAAAGTAATCTCCTTCCGGGAATTTGATAAAATCATTAGATTATATAATTATATTATTAATAGTATTATTAATTTGACATAACGTGTTAAAAAAACTAAAATAATCCACTGGCTGATAGTTTACTTTTAATCCCTGTAATTCTTCCGGAATAAAGAATGGGAAGGAGGATATAATGGATAAATATGTATGCACGGTTTGTGGCTATGTGTATGACCCTTCAAAGGGTGACCCTGAAAACGGATTTAATCCGGGTACATCTTTTGAGAGCCTGCCTGATGACTGGGTATGCCCGGAGTGCGGCGCAGGCAAGGACCAGTTTGAGAAAGAGGATTGATATGCGGGCGGTACTTTTAAAAAAGCCATATACCGGGTTTTGATTTGAAAGATAAGGAGAGAATGATATGTCATTTAAAATCAATGATACAGTAACATGGGTAGGCAAGATTGA
>JAUXBS010000051.1 GCA_030619245.1 Clostridia bacterium
ACGACATGGCTACGATCCGACTTATTGAAACATTGGAATCCATTACTCAATTAAACCCCCGACAATTTATCACAGACTGGAACCCTTTAGATTATCTTAAAGGCAGGGAAGTTATTATAATAGAGACCAATTCTACCTATTCAGCAATATCATCAGGTATTTCAGATGATGGTGCATTATTAGTCGAATGTGAGAAAAATAACAAAAAACTGAAAAAAAAGATTTATTCGGCAGATGTGTCAGTAAAACCTTTGATTCAAAAAAAGATTTAGGACTAATGTGAGTTATATTTTAATAGATGCCGGAAACAGCTGTGTAAAAATTGCTATTATAAAAGATCTCTACGAAGCAAAAATAGTTTATCATACCCTGAATTACGCTAAACTATATGATGAACTCAGTGCTTGTTTACAGGATTGTATTGCATCCGAAGTGCTTGTTAGTAATGTTAATAATTCAACTGTTTTTAATATCATTTCAGACTCAGTTTATGATCTCTGGCGTGTTCAGGCACAGCTTGTTTTAGTTGAACAGGATAAATATGGAATTTCTACCCGTTATAGCAATCCGGGAACTTTAGGTTGTGATCGCTGGCTGGCTATGATTGCCGCAAGAAAAGAGTTTAATCAATCTCTTTGTGTTATCGATTGCGGTACTGCGGTGACTATTGATGTGCTTTCAGATAATGGCATGCATTTAGGAGGCTTGATTAGCCCCGGACTTACTACTGCACGCCATTCACTTGGCTTAAGGGCAAATAATTTGCCCATAGTTGAAAATAATAGTGAAAACATCAATAATAAGCCATCGTTTTTTGCCATCAATACACAAGATGCAATTTTAGGCGGTACTTTGTATCAGATCAGTGCTTACATTGAGCGTGTAGTCTCAGAATTTAAATTAGAGTTTGGTAATAATGCAGATTGTATTATTACCGGCGGGGATGCAGAATTGATATTGAGTCTTACCGGACACGATATGTATCATCGTGATATATTAGTACTTGATGGCTTAAGAATTATTGCACAAGATATGTTTGACAGGGAAACATCATGAAGTGGGTATTTGTAAGTGTTTTATTAATTAATGCTGTTTATTTTATTTATAACACTTTTTATCATGTTAATTCAAACACAAAAAATCAAGCATTGGCATCTCAGGATAAAAGCCAGCTTGTACTCCTTGAAGAGTTAGACAAAACTGAATTAAACGCACTTAAGAATAAAGCGACGTTATTCGATAAAACTGAGGAAATACCAACAACTGATTTCAATGTTGAGCATATAGCTTCCAACACTAATCAAGTTATTGATATGGAAGAAGCAAAGGAAGAAGTAAAGGAAGAAGTAAAGGAAGAAGCAAAGGAAGAAGCAAAGGAAGAAGCAAAGGAAGAAGCAAAGGAAGAGAATGATAAAGGAGAAAAATAGGAATATTGGCGTTGCATTGGCAACACTTGTTTTTACACTGGCTGCCGCAGGGCAGGTTAATGGCAAGTCAAGTGTAAGCATCAGGAAAACCCCTTCGTTAACGATTTGCAGTGATAATTTTGCGCTGGTCAGGGAGCAGAAGGATGCAAATACAATAGAATTTAAAGTGGAAGTATCGCCTTACGAAGAATGGCAGGTGGAATATACTGCGAGAATAAAATATTAATGAAGGGGCTGATGGTTAAATACATGAAAATAAAAAAGTGTTTATTGTTTTATATTATTCTCTTGTTCCTTGTCCCCGCGAAAGGTTATTCCTTATCTTTTGGCAAGAACAGATTAAGGGTGGACATGCATAAGTGGTATATCGCTGAAACCGAACATTATGAGATTTACCATTACAAGGAAGCAAAAGAGCTCATGACAGGTGTGGGGAGCCTGGCTGAGGAAGCTTTTAAACATGTAACTGACATGCTCAATTATCATCCTTCAAGAAAAAGCCCGATGTTCCTTTATCTTTCACAGAACCATTTTGAACAAAACAATATTGCTAATGCGGAAGGAGCGGGAGGGTTTGCGGAACCCCTTAAAAACAGGTTTGTGATACCATTGACGGGGTCGGAGAGGCGTTTAAAGCATGTAATATATCATGAGTTTACCCATGAGGTATGTTTTTATATGTGGTACGATGATACCTGGAAGTCCGCAGGCCTTCTGAAATCCATATTCTACCCGTTGTGGATTGTAGAGGGAGTGGCTGAATATGTATCAGCTCATTATGATGACCTGTCCTATGCTGACATGGTATTGCGTGATGCTGTATTGGCTGATTTGATTATACCCCTGGTTGACCTCCAGAATTTCGGGACTCTGAGGAGTTATCAGGTTTATCTTGCCTACAAGGAAAGTGAAAGCGCTATCAGGTATATTGCGGAAAAGCATGGAAAGGAAAGTGTGGGGGAGATGATTGCCATGTACAGGCAGAGTATTGATGTTAACTCTGTGTTGTTAAGGACCGTAAAGAACAATCTTGGAGGTTTTGACAGGGAATGGCAGAGGTATTTAAAAGAAAAGTACGCCGGTGTTGTTGAAAATAAAGAAGAAGCGGAGTATTACGGCGACAGGCTTACCGGTGATAATGAATACAATACTAATCCCGTGTTTTCTCCGGATGGAAGAAAGATAGCGTTCATTTCGGACCGGAAGGGTTATAATGATATCTTTGTGATGGATGAAAACGGGAGCAGGCAGCATTCCCTGTTAAATTCGCGCATAGGCGGAGGACTGGAGTATGTATATAGAAGCGGGCATGCTCTCTCCTGGTCCCCCAACGGTAAAAAGATTGCTTTTGCCGGGAGGAAGAATTACAAGGATTATATTTGCATAATAGGGAGTAACGGCTGGGGTTTGAGGAAGATACCCATTCCCCTGGATTGTGTTTCATCCCCGTGTTATTCCGGCAATGGGGATAAAATTGTATTCGTGGGCATGAAGAACGGGATAAATGATATATGGCTCCTTGATTTAGAGAAAAACGAGATAAAACAGCTGACAGATGATAAATATGATGACGATTACCCTGTGTTTTCACCCGATGACAGTAAGCTTGTTTACGTGTCGGAACATAATCTTCAGAAGGATTTGTATATACTGAACCTTGAAACCGATGAGTTAGAGCAGTTGACGGATACTCCATGTTATGAAATTCATCCTGAATGGTCCGGTGACGGCAGTGAGGTATATTTTATATCAGATCCGGACGGTTATTATAATTTATACAGAAAGAACATAATAAAAGATGAAACAAAAATGATTTCAGATGTCATTACCGGTATGTTCAATCCCGCAGTGTCAAAGCAGGGAGACAAAATCTCATACGTTGCGTACCGTTACGGGGAAAAGAACATTTATATAAGGGAATTGTCTGAATTAATAGCGGTTAAGCCACGGGAACAGGAATCAGAAGAAACTCAGCCGTTAAAAGCCGGGGAAGAAAGCCTGGCGGTTAAAACCCCGGAAGATATATCTCCGGTTACTGATATCAGGGAATACAGGTTCAAGCCGTCAACGGATATATTTATACCTGTAGGATTCGTTGATTCAGAACTGGGAATATATGCCCTGGCTGTATGGTATTTAAGCGACATGCTGGGGGACCATAACCTGGCGCTGGAAGTTGGATTCAGCAATACGTATTACGGCGAATGGGAGGATTCAAGCATAAACAGGGATTTAATGAATTTAAGAATTTCATATATATACAAGGGGTTCAGGCCGGATATGGGATTTTATTATATGGATAACAGGTGGGTGGATGTGAATAGTAATTACTATAATGATTATGAAAAGATGCTTTCATTGGATTACCCGTTCAGTAAGTTCAGCAGGATTTCAATAGGGGCAGGGATATATAACGGGAAGGAGTGGGATAAAAATGATGATCCGGTAAGTGATTACGATTACCATGTGGGTTCCGTGTCCTTTGTCAGGGATACGACACAGGGTAAGATGCTTGATATCCTCAGCGGACACAGGGCAAACCTTACTATTGAAAAGTCATTTACTCTTCTTGGCGGCGATTACGATTATTCAATGTTTCAAATGGAAGCGCAGAAGTACTTCACAGTGAGGAATTACAGGATGCATGATTATCATGTTCTGGCGCTGCGTTACTGGGGAGGAGTGGTAAGAGGGAAGAGGCTCCTGACCATGAATTTTAACCTGGAAGACCCGTCAATGTTAAGGGGATTTTATAATGAACTGGCCACGGGGAATATGTTTTCATTGTTTAATGCGGAATTGAGATTGATGATACTTCCCGAACTGGATTACCATATATGGTATTTCTGGCCGGATATATACATTAAGAACCTTCAGATGGTGTTATTCCTGGATTCCGGAAGGACCTGGAAAACGGGAATCGATACCCTGCATGGTATCGAAGGTTTCAATACTTCTGTTGGAGTTGGAGCAAGACTGAATTTGTTCATTCTTGAACAATTTCCCCTGGTTTTAAGGCTTGATTATGCCGCGCAGTTAAATGATTTCAGTAAAAACAGGATTACCTTGAGGTTAGGGCCTACATTTTAATGAATTCATTATTCATTGCAGTAATCATTATGGTTTGTTTCTATTCAGGCTACAGATTATACGGGCGATTCATGGAAAAACTATGGTCTGTAGACCCTTCCAGAAAAACCCCTGCTGAAGAATACCGTGATGGGATTGATTACGTCCCCGCAAAAAACTGGACCATGGTTTTCGGCCATCACTTTGCCAGCATAGCAGGCGCAAGTCCCATAATCGGCCCGGTACTTGCCGTTGTGGCCTGGGGCTGGGCGCCGGCTGTTATATGGATTGTCCTTGGCTCGATATTCATGGGGGGGGTTCACGATTTTTCGGCATTGATGGTTTCATTAAGGCAAAAAGGCAAATCCATAGCCAATGTTACGGAAACAATAATGGGCTGCAGGGCAAAAATAATTTTTGCCTCCTTCCTGTGGTTATCGTTGCTGCTTATTATTGCCGTCTTTGCTGTTATAACAGCTAAAACGCTTATTAATGAACCAAGGATTGTCCTGCCTACGTTCGGATTAATAGTAATTGCCATGATTGTAGGACAGATGGTTTACAGGTGGAAGGTAAACCAGATTATAGCAACCATAACAGGACTGGCATTATTGATAGTGTTACTTATAATCGGGCAAAAGGCGCCCGTAACGCTTAATGTAAGCAATCCCCTCATGGCCTGGATACTGATATTGCTTGCTTATGCATATATTGCTTCAATAATTCCCGTCCAGGTTTTACTCCAGCCGCGCGATTACCTGGCTACGTTCATAATGTTCTTTGGTTTGTTCTTTGGCTACCTGGGATTAATTATATCGCACCCAAAAATGAATGCGCCAGCGTTTATACAGTGGAATAATAGCGCGGGAGGCGCCCTGTGGCCCATGTTGATGGTAACGATTGCATGCGGGGCCATATCGGGGTTTCATTCATTGATAGCTTCCGGTACGACTTCCAAGCAACTGCCGAATGAAAGGGATGCCAGGCCGGTAGGTTATGGGGCAATGATTTTTGAGGGTATACTGGCATGCCTGGCTTTATTTGCAGTATCTGCGGGGCTTTACTGGACAAGGGTCCCGGGTTCTGAAGGATTGGTTTACCCTGAACTAATGGGAGTGGATAACCCGGATTTGATAAGCATTTATGCAAAGGGTTTCGGACAGATAGTCAAGCCGATATTCGGTTCAAACATGGGTGTAATGATTGCAATAATAACCTTGAATGCCTTTGTGATGACAACGCTTGATTCCGCAACCAGGATAAACAGGTACATGACAGAAGAACTCTTTGGCGAGAGTTTTAAAATAAAAATATTAAAAAACCGCTATGTCTCAACGGCCGTGGTGATTGTTTTTGTGCTTGTCCTGGCGCTTGGTAACTGGAAGTCAATATGGCCTGTTTTTGGGGCAGCAAACCAGCTTGTTGCGGCTTTAACGCTGATGGTAATAACAGCTTACCTTCTTGCAATGAAAAAGCCAACGAAGTATACGCTGTATCCAGGTATATTTATCCTGGTAACCACTTTATCCGCGCTGGTTTACAAAGTACTGGAATACTTGCCACAGAAGAAATACCTGCTGTCATTGATAGCAATTGTATTGTTTCTTTTAGGTGTTTTTATGGCAATTGAGGCAATACGTAATATAAAACGATTAAAATCCGGAGGTTAAGAGGAGAAAACACATGAGTGTATGCGTGATATGCAATAAAGAAAAAGAAAAAACGATAGATTGCGGGTTATTGAAAAAGAAGGTATGCTTTTCATGCTGTTTTATTATCTCTGCGGGCCGTCCGGAAATATTAAAAAAAATGAAAAACGATTATAATCTATCCAAAGAGAACATTATGAAGGGCTGCTCTGACTGCCAGTCGCAGATGTTGAAGTAATAAGTGCTTCTGCTGATTAGGATTTCTCCCCGATTATTTTCTTTTCGTGATTAGGCAGTACAAAAGAAGCAAAATGCAATTCGGGATTGTAGTATTTAGTATTTAGTTTTAAAACTCTGTATTTTTTGGTTAAACCGGGCAGAGTTATTTTTTTTGGATTGATTATATTTGAGCCGTAGATAAAACTGAAAAATCCGCCGACATATGTCGGTACAGGAGCAAGGTAAAGGGCGGGATACTTAAAAGCTTCCTTATACCTTTTATAAGAATAGTTTATTTCTTCCTTTTGAAGGAAGGTTGATCCTGTTTGCCTTACCATAATGCCGTTGGATGAGAGTACCTTTAATATATTCCTGTAAAATGGTTTCTGGAAGAGTATTTTTGCAGGGCCTATCGGGTCCGAAGAATCAACTATAATGACATCGTATTTTTCCCCGGAATTTCTGATGAACCTGTCTCCGTCAGCAAAAACAAGGTTTGCCCTTTTATCGTTAAAAGCCCCGCGTGAGATAGAAGGAAGGTATTTTTTACATAGTTTAACAACACTGGAATCAATTTCAACCATCGTTGCTTTCTTCACGGGATGTTTTAGCACTTCCCGCAATACTCCCCCGTCACCGCCTCCGATAATTAACACGTTCTTTGGTCCAGGGTGGGAAAGCATTGGGATGTGAGACATCATTTCATGGTAAATAAATTCATCAACTTCGGTTGTCTGGACAATGTCGTCAAGTATCAAAGCCCTGCCGTAAGCATGGGTTTCTATGAATTTGATATTCTGGAAGGAACTCCTGCCGGAATAAATTATTTTATTGAATTTATATCCCGCTCTTAAGGTGGGGTGCAGATGTTCATAAAACCACGTATTTTTCATTCCATAATTCCGCGTTTAATGTCCATTATCTGCATTTTACCCGGTTTAAAATGTTTTTTTAATACCGGGACGGCCTTCTGTGGTTTTACGGATCTTCCACATGTGAATATATCCAGTGCCGCGTAGTTGTATTCAGGCCAGGTGTGTATGCTGATATGTGATTCGCTGAGGACTATTACTCCTGAAACTCCACCGCCTTTAAATTTATGAAGTTTTGTACTGAGTACAGTTGCTCCCGCAGCTTTTACCGCTTCCAGCATCGCTTCCTTTATTTTCTTCATTGATTTTAGGATATCACTATCCCAGAATTCAATTATGATATGTATGCCAGCGTATTTAATCCCTTCGGATTTAATACAAAATTCCTTGCTTTTCATTCTTTTTTCTCCTTATAAAAAGAACCTTGTATTAAAAAATATTCAAGAATTCAAATTAAACTATATTA
>JAUXBS010000004.1 GCA_030619245.1 Clostridia bacterium
AGCCCGTACCCTATAATACCCTGTTCAACCGGAATTCCCCCGGTTTCGGACCAGGCGCCCGCATCGCTGAATATGCAGAAAAATGAATTCCTCATGAGGCGAAACCTTATCTCGGCAGACCCATAGATGAAGGACAGACAGCTGATGCTGTCTTCATTGAGCCCCCGTATGTTTTTTATCCCGCCAAACCTGAATGATTCATAGTCCGGTACCCCCCCGTCACAGAATATCATCCCGTTCCCACCCTTTAACTCCAGGGTGGTGTCTTCCTTCAGGAGGACAGAAATCCCCTTTGACATTCTAAGTTTTTTAATATTCCTTGAACTGTCGTTCCTGTCCAGGCCCACTTCAAGGGAAATGCTGTCAATAAACTCCTCATTCGGGTATTCGCGGCGTTTTGACCTGCTGTTATCAAGTTTAGCCAGAAATATATTCTTTGAACTGTCCGGGTAATACTGGAAACTGTCATCAACTACAATACTTTCACTGCAGTACCCCAGTGTCATGTCAACTGTCTTCCTGACAGGTTTCACCAGTGACACCCCGATACCGACCTTCCGGTAATCATAGGTGGAAGGAGGACAGCCCGGCCCCATACAAACAACCTGGTTAACCGTCTCATCCTCTTCATGATAGTTTATTTCAAAGAATCCCTTCCCTATTGATTCAACATAGTAAATATCATAAACATTTCTGTTGTCATGGGGCCTTTCCATAAACAGGTTTACCTCCCTGTACACCCCGTCGCTCATGTTCCTTGATTTAAAATCAACTGCGGCAGGCAGGTAACCCTGTCCGGTCCCATTCCGCGGCGGGTTATACCCCCCCCTGAGCTTAAAAGCATTCAGTTTCTTTTCTCTCAGCTTCACCCTCAACACTGCATCCTGCGCGCGCGCTCCCGGGACAATTTTATATTCAACCACTTCAACGAAAAAGGACCTTTTCAATGACTTCATCATTTCACGGACCTCTTCCTCATTGTAAAAACTCCTCTTCTTGATATTAAACTTGCCGAGTATGTATCCGGTCTTTGTCCTGGTATTGCCTTTCAACTCAACCTTGTTTATCTTATACGCGGACTCGTCAACAAGCTCATACGATTCCCTGAATGAGCATTTTATTCTGCCGGGTTCAACCACGGTTGTATCCGTTATTACCTCAAATTTCCCTGAAATCATTATAATCGGCTTTTCCGCCGTTTCCAGGGCATACATGTCGTAGTAGTACAAACCGTCCTTTAACAATTTATTTTTATCATCATTCCCATCCCATTTATAACTGTTAGAGTCCGGTGTTATACTGAAATTCTCAACGCTCATTACCGGGACGTTGTCCTTATTGTATAACTCAATGGTTATTTCGGCGTTAAAACTGATGTCAATATCAAAGATATATTTCACCGTGGGGGTTGACTCTAGAACGGCTTTCCCTGTTATTGTCGTTCCCTCAACAGCGTATTTCAATGTAGCCGTTGATGCCTCAACCCTGCCGGCATCCTCTGCATTGCCGTTAACAGGATAAAGCAATACTCCGGACAGTATAACAGCCGCGATTAATGTTTTTTTCATTTTATTAAAATCTCCTTGCCAGCAATATACCTTTATAATCACTGCTTATTACCGGGACCACCAGCGCCGGAAACGGCGCTGCGCCCCTGCCGCTGTAAATCCTGTCATCAAGATACTTGTACTGCAGGAAGTATATAACCGCTGAACCCAGAAAAGTACCGCCCAGCAGAAGAACATCCGTACTGCTTGAACCGGGCAGTATTGAAAAGGCGCTATCTGGGCCATTCAGGAACAACCCGCCAACCAGCGTAAGGCCTCCCATGCCGGCATAGAACAATGCCTTCTTCCTGTATTCACCCTTGAACCAGTCGTAAGACATGGTATCAACGGCATTGTTCCACCTGCCTGTCTTTCCTTTGATGTATTCCAGGTTTTCATACCTCGCATAAACCAGGTATGCAACCGGAGCCAGCAGGAACGGTACGTTAAAAACCTTTGTAAAGAAACCGCTGCGCTTCCCTATATAACTGTACACATTTGTTATATAGGACAGGCAGAAAACATCCGCCCCGGTCCTGAGCGTCCCTCCCGCGATGTCCCCCAGGTAGAAGTACGGCGCGCCCGATAACAAAACACCGGGAAAAACGGCTGTCTCATATGCCTTTTCAGGATCCTTCACTTTCATGCGAAAATTCTGAGCATAGGAAGTATTCACTGTAAGACAAGAAATAACTGCTGCTGTAATAAAAACTCTTAAATTTCTATTCATCATTTTTTTCCCTCACCCTAACCCTCTCCCAATTTTTTAATCTTTATCGCGCAGACTTTTAATTCAGGTATTTTTGCTATGGGGTCAAGCGCATCGTTGGTCAGGATGTTTGCAGCCGCCTCCGCAAAATGAAACGGCATGAATATCACCCCCCCGGGCGATTTGTCCGTTATTTTCGCAGTGGCGGTAATCCTGCCCCTGCGCGATATAAGTTCAACCCTTTCCCCCTGTTTTATCCTGTTTGCCTTTGCATCAACCGGGTTTATTTCAAACAGCGCCGGCGGCGAGAGAACTTCCAACCCGGCTGTCTTCCTTGACAGCGTGCCGGTATGGAAGTGATGCAGCAACCTGCCTGTTGTAAGGATAAAAGGATATTGCTTATCGGTAAGTTCAGCTGGTTCCCGGAACGGCACCGGATGGAATCTGCCCTTCCCGCGCTTAAAGCCGTCTTTATGCAGGTACGGAGTACCGGGATGCTTTTCATCCGGGCAGGGCCACTGAAGCCCTATGTCCTGTATTCTTTCATGAGTAATACCGCCATATATAGGTACGAGTGAACGTATTTCATCCATTATCTGCGATGCGGATTCATACTTTTTATCATAATCTATCCTGCGCGCGATTTCCGATATTATATCCCAGTCCTGCCTTGCCTTTCCGGGCGGGTCAACCGCCTTTCTCAGCAATTGAACGCGCCTTTCAGTACTCGTAAAAGTCCCTTCCTTCTCGGCAAAACTCACCCCCGGCAGGACCACATCCGCGTACTCTGCCGTTTCAGTAAGAAATATGTCCTGGACAACAAGGAAATCAAGACATTCAAGCGCCTTCTTTGTCCTGTTAATATTGGGATCCGAAAGCACAGGATTCTCACCCATAATATATAAACCCTTAACCTTGCCCTTTTCCGCCTCATGGAGCATTTCAATTACTGTCAACCCGGGATTTTCCGATGGAATCCTGCCCCATTCCCTCCTGAACTTTTCCCTGACCTCCCTGACAGCAAGCGGCTGGTAACCGGGGAACACGTTCGGAAGAGCTGCCAGGTCGCACGCGCCCTGGACATTGTTCTGGCCGCGAAGGGGATTGACCCCCGCGCTCTCAAACCCCACGTTATCCGTCAGCATTGCAAGATTGGCGAGGGAAAGGACATTATCAGTCCCTGTCACGTGCTGTGTAATACCCATGCTGTAAATTATTGAAGCCCTGCCGGCCCCGGCGTAAATACGCGCGGCTCTTTTTATATCCTCCGCGGCAATACCTGTTATCTTCTCAGCCGTTTCCGGCGTGTACTCCATTATAATTTTCTTAAATTCTTTGAAATTTTCCGTCTTTTGCCGCACCTTTTTCTCATCCCAGAGGCCCTCGGATACAATAACGTTCATCATCGCGTTGAAAAGGGCAACGTCAGTACCCGGCTTCTGGCTTATATGAAGGACGGCAAATTCAACAAGTTCTATATTTCTGGGGTCCGCAACGATGAGCTTGGCATTGTTCTTCTTCACTGCATTCTTAATCTTAAGCGCGATTATCGGGTGCGCCTCCGTAGTGTTTGAACCGGTAACCAGTATGCAGTCAGCGTTTTCCAATTCATTGATTGAATTGGTCATTGCCCCGCTGCCGAACGCGCGGGCAAGCCCCGCCACGGTGGAGGCATGGCACAACCTGGCGCAGTGGTCCACGTTATTGGTCCCTATTACGGACCTCATGAACTTCTGCATCAAGTAGTTTTCCTCGTTGGTGCATTTTGCGGATGACAATCCCGCCAGGCTGTCAGGGCCGTACTCCCGAATAATATTCTTGAACCTGCCGGCAACGTAATCCAGCGCTTCGTCCCATCCCGCTTCCCTGAATTCACCGTTTTTCTTAATCAGCGGAGCAGTAAGCCGCTTGTCCGAACTCACGAAATCAAGGCCGAACCTGCCCTTTACGCATAAACTACCCCTGCTTACAGGATTATCCGCGTCCCCCCTTACCTTTACTATTCTGTTATCGCGCACACCAAGAATCAGCCCGCAGCCGCAGCCGCAGTAAGGGCATACGGTCCTTACTTCCTTTTCGGGAACCATAACCTCTGTCTTTGTATAAAGCGCCCCCGTAGGGCATGTATCAACGCATTCACCGCATGACTTGCAGCTGGAATCCGCTATGGGGCCGTCACCAAGCGTGCTTATCCTTGTATCATAGCCCCTGAAGGCAAAATCAATTACGCCTATACCGCGTATCTCCTCACAGGCGCGCACGCACCTGCCGCAGAGTATGCACCTGGACATATCCCTGCCGAAAAACGGGTTACTGTCATCAATTTCAATTTTTCTTACACTACGCCTCATCCTGTTTTCACTGATACCCAGGTAAGCCGCAACCTTCTGCAGTTCACACCTCTGGTTTGAAGAGCATGTCAGGCAGTCCTGCGGGTGGTCAGCTATAAGCAGTTCCGCAACAATCTTCCTTATATGGTTGATTTCTTTACCGGCTGTCGTCACCACCATGCCGTCCTTCACCTGTGTCGTGCAGGATGTCGGAAATCCTTTCACGCCTTCAATCCTTACGATACATAACCGGCAGCCGCCAAAGGCCTCAAGCCTGTCATCGTGACACAGGTTCGGTATGTATATACCGGCATCAAGCGCCGCCTTAAGCACACTCGTTCCTTCAGGCGCGGTAACTTTCCTGCCGTTAATGATGATTTCAACCAGGTTCATTTTAATCAACCTTTATTGCATCATACCTGCATACATCATAACAAATCCCGCAGCTTGTGCATTTAACTTTATCAATTACATGAACTTCCTTTGGCTTTCCGCTAATTGCCTTTTCAGGACAATTTTTCAAACACAACATGCAGCCTTTGCATTTTGCCTTTATCACCGAATATTGCGCAAGCTTTTTGCAGACGCTTGCCGGGCATTTTTTACGCTTAATATGAGCTTCGTATTCATCGCGGAAGTACTTAAGCGTTGTCAGCACCGGGTTGGGCGCTGTCTGGCCCAAACCGCATAATGAACTGTTCTTAACCGCCTGCCCTATTTCCCGGAGCAAATCAATATCCGAAAGTTCCGCCCTGCCGCAGGTTATATCTTTTAATATTTCAAGTAATTGTTTCGTCCCGAGCCGGCACGGGGAACACTTGCCGCATGATTCATTGTACGTAAACTCCAGGAAATAACGGGCAATGTCAACCAGGCATGTCTCCTCGTCCATCACTATCATACCGCCCGAGCCCATAATGGAACCCGCCTTACTCAGGGTATCGTAATCCACGGGTAAATCCAGCATGGACGCCGGCAGGCAGCCGCCTGACGGCCCGCCAGTCTGTAACGCCTTGAATTTCTTTTTACCGGGTATGCCCCCTCCAATATCATAGATTATCCGGTGAAGCGTTATCCCCATAGGCACTTCTATTAATCCCGTACGGACGATTTTTCCAGCCAGTGAAAAAGTCTTGGTGCCCCGGCTGTTCTCCGTACCGAGTGAACTGTACCACTTACTTCCCCGTGATAATATTGCAGGCACGTTTCCGAAAGTTTCAACATTATTTATATTGGTTGGTTTGCCGAAAACGCCTTTTTGCGCGGGGAAAGGCGGCCTCGTCCGCGGCATCCCCCTTCTTCCCTCAATGGAAGCTATCAGCGCCGTCTCCTCACCGCACACAAAAGCGCCCGCTCCTTTTTGTATCCTCAAATGAAAACTGAATCCTGAACCAAGTATATTATCCCCCAGTAGCCCCAGTTCCCCTGCCTGCTTAATTGCGGCCTCAAGCATTTCTATTGCAAGCGGATACTCAGCCCTGGCGTATATATATCCCTGCCCTGCGCCTATGGCATAAGCGCCGATAACCATCCCTTCTATTACAGAATGGGGATCGCCTTCAATCAGCGCCCTGTCCATGAAAGCTCCGGGATCCCCCTCGTCCGCATTACATATCAGGCACTTCTCATCACCTTCTGCATTATTGCATAATTCCCACTTCTTCCATGTCGGGAAACCCGCGCCGCCGCGCCCCCGGAGGCCCGCTTTCTTTATTTCCTTTATAATATTATCACAGCCGATTTTAAGCGCCTTCACCAGCCCATCATAACCATCGTTTGCAATGTAGTGGTAAATATTTTTGGGATTGATATGGCCACAGTTCCTCAATGCTACCCTCACCTGGGGTTTTATCATGGCCAGTTCGGTGAACTTATTTATACCCTCCACTTTCTTATCGCCCATTACGGCAAGCGCAAGTTCATGCTCAGGTTTGCCCTTAATAAGAAAACCGTCTATGATTCTGCAGGCTGATTCCGGAGTAACTTTGCTGTAAAGCACCCTCACCCCTTTTTCATCAACCACTTCCAGGAGGACTTCGGCATAGCATAAACCGAGGCACCCTACTTCAGTAACAGGAATTTTAAGGTTTCTTTTTTTCAGGTAGGCCCGCGCGGCGTCAATAACGTCCTGTGAACCGCATGCCCTGCCGCAGGTGGCAGAACCCACGAGGATACGCGGCCTGCCCTTTTTTGTAAAGGACTCCCATTCTTTACGCGCATGTGCTTTTATTTCATTCCATTTATTTTTTTCTGCCCCTGATGCCATCTATTATTTCCTCTGCCTTCTTCTCAGTCACGTTACCGTAAACCTTACCGTCGACCACCATTACCGGCGCAAGAGCGCACGAACCAAAACACGCCACGCTTTCAAGGCTGAATTCATAGTCTTCCGTTGTCTGTCCGGATTCTATTTTGAGTTTCCTGGTTATCTTGTTCATAATACGGCCGCTCCCGCGCACGTGGCATGCCGTTCCCGAACATACGCTTATCCGGTGCCTTCCCTGGCGTGTAAGATGAAACTGCGTGTAAAACGTAGCCACCCCGAAAACCCTGGAAGGAGGAACCTTCAGGAACTTTGCTGTTTCAAGCAGGGCTTTCCCCGGGAGGTATCCTTTTTTGTCCTGGATATCCTGCAGTATTGATATGAGTTCTTTCTGTTCAGGCTTGTGCGCTGCAAAAATCTTTTTTAGTTTTATATCCATTTTGTGGATTAGAAAGCAACAAAAGAATCACCTGTGAAATTTTGTTGAATTATTTTCACAGGTGTTCCCGGCAATCTTCATTCTCCGGCAGGTTTGCCCTGAAGTTCATTTTTTCTTTTAATTAACTGCCTGGCATATTGCGAGCTGGTACCACCCATGTTCTTTTCCGCTTCCTTTAACTTTATTTCTATTTCTTCAAGCGTCAATTTTTTAATCTTCTTCTTCTTCTTTGAAGGCGCAGTCCCGTCTTCCTTTTTCGACTCCCCCGCAACTGCAGCCTCAGGTTTTGCCTCAGGTTTTGCTTCCGGTTTTGCCTCAGGTTTTGCCTCAGGTTTTGTTTCCGGTTTTACTTCCGGTTTTGCTTCCGGTTTTGTTTCCTGCTTTACTTCCTCTTTTTCTTCCGGCTTTGTTCCCTTTTCCGTTTCTTCCTGCTGTTTATCCTCTGTCTTTAATTCCTCTTTCTTTTCTTCATCCATGCCTTCAATCCTTTCTGTTTTTATTTAATTGTTTTAATTTGTTCCGGGCCATTCACTATGATTTCCGGAGCGTCCCTATACTTTTTAACCAATCCTGTCACCCTGACTTCCTTATTTATGTAAAGTATTTCCGGTAATTTTGGGAACTTATTAAAGTTCTTTGCAAAGATTACGGCAGTAAAATGCTTCTTCCAATCCTGGTGAAAGTTCAGGAAACAAGCCTTCCCTGAATTATACGCTCTTACAACCTTCCCCTGTACAGTAACCTCTTCCCCGTAATGGTTATGAACGTCCTTCCACGAGACAATGCCTTCCTGCAGGGGCTTCTCCGAACTGAAAACGCCAAAAGCCCATAGCCCGCTCTTCGAACTTTCAGCCTCATGCTGGAGTTTAAGGAAATCCTTGCCGCTCTTACTCCCTGGCAAAATATATTTTACCCGGGCATAACCCTTTTTCACCATCTCCCGGTTTATGAAAATATCTCCGGCCTGAACATGCCTCAACAGGCGGCCGTATTTATCAGTATTTTCACCATCTGTTCTTAAAATGATTTTCCTGCCGTAAATTATATTTTCAAGGAAATCCTTTGCTATGTCTGCGCCTGGTTTGCCGTATTCCGGGGCATCTATGCCTATCAGCCTGACTTCCTGCCCACCTTTTAACCTGAAAGAATCTCCATCTATAACCTTTTCAACTTCAACGCTTTCCACTCCACTACAGCTAACTACAAAAAAAAGAGACATGGTAAAAAATAAACTTCTTAATTTCATTTTTTCTTTCCTTTTATAATAAAATCGACTGCCTCTTCGGGAGTATCAACCACATTAATAATACTCATATCCTTCCCGGTAATGCATTTTTCACCCAGGACATCTTTTTTTAGCCAGTCATTTAAACCCTGCCAGTACCGCCTGCCGACAAGCACAACGGGGAAGTTCTTCTCCCTGTTATTCTGTATAAGCGTCAGCGATTCAAATAATTCATCCATTGTTCCGTACCCGCCGGGCAAAAATATGAAGCCTTTTGCGTACCTCAGGAACATTACCTTCCTGCAGAAAAAATACCTGAATGTAAGGTTAAGATTCAAAAAACGATTGGATTTCTGCTCATTAGGAAGTACAATACTTAATCCGATAGACTTGCCCCCCTCTTTAATAGCGCCCTTGTTTACCGCTTCCATGATTCCGGGCCCTCCTCCTGTTATCACGGCAAAACCCGCTTTAACCAGAAGGCGCCCGGTTTTTACGCCGAGCTTGTAGTAGGAGTTACTACTATCAATCCTGGCAGAGCCGAATACTGAAACTGCAGGGCCTATTTCCGCCATTGTTTCAAATCCATTTACAAACTCAGACATTATATGAAATATCCTCCACGGCTCGTCTTTGGAAATCATCTTGTCTTCGTACCCTATCATCTTATTTGAGTTCCCCATAAGTAATGCGCCTCTCTTTAATCATTAAAAATCATTAAAAACCATCAAAAACAGACTGCCTCTCCCTGCTCGTCTCTTTTAATTCATCAATATCCTGCCTGAATTCCTTTATCTTCTCCACTTCCCTTCTTTCCTTTTCCGTCCTGGGCGTATAAGGCTTATTTATAGCTTCCTTAATTTTTTCAACAGCAATCTTACCGAAAGGCCATAATCCAATTGCCAGGAAAATCAGGACCCCCCAGTAAAAGTATCTTATCAACCTGCCCCACAGGGAAGCCATGTTCCGGAAAACTTTTTTCAGGACAAACCTGGAAAGGACTTCCACTATTACAATTGCGCCTATGACCTTCAGAAATAAATAAAGCAGTTTTAGATTAAGAAGCCATTTCAATCCGCTAATACCGGACAGTATTTCTTTTTTTATAACCGGAAAGAAAAAATATACTGCTATACATAAAACTATCAGCGCGATAAGTTTCTTGAAATCAATATAGCGCTCCAGTGCCCATTTTGATATTTCCCCCTTGTCATTTAAGCGCTTCTTCCTCCTATAACTCATGTATTCCCTGAGAATCTCAAGCGCCGCTATGGCAGCTATAATATAAATAACATACTTCAACTATGCCTCCCGGTGCTCTATTGTGTTACCCACAAGGGAAAACCATTCTGAAAGTCGTACCTTCACCCTCTCTGCTCTTACAATCAAGACTGCCATTATGAAGGTTTATAATATCCCTGCTGATAGATAACCCCAGCCCGGTTCCCTTGCCTTCTTCCTTTGTTGTAAAAAAAGGCGCGAAAATACGGTCCTTGAGCTTATCAGGTATACCCCTCCCCTCATCAATGAACTCAACTATGATATTTTCCGCTTCCGCCCTGCACACTACAGTCAGTTTTCCGCCATCCTTCATTGCATCCCTGGCATTGTTCATGAAGTTAATTGCCACCTGTTTAAGCTGATTCATGTTTCCCAATATAATGCACGGCTCCTCATTATAATCCTTAACAATCTGAATATTTCCCTTCTCAAAATTATACTTAGCCAGTTCAAAACTTTCATTAAGCACCTGCTTGACATCTGTTTTCTCAAATCCCGTACTGCCCTGGTGTGAAAATGCCAGCAATCCTTTTGCTATCCGCCCGCCTTGTTCGGAAATTTCACATATATCATTTATGCGTTTCTTATTATTTTCTGTTTTTTCCTGATGCCTCTTTATTGATTCAGCCGACCCCATGATAATCTGAAGGAGGTTGCTTATCTCGTGTATAATACTGCTTGACAATGTCCCCACAGAAGCCAGCTTGGATGACTGAAAGAGCTGAGCTTTCACTTCCTCATAAAGGCCTTCAACCCTCTTTGAATATTCCTTGTATTTCTTTGCTTCCTGGGCAAAATAACTTGAAAAAACAGCCACCCCGAAAAGGAATGGTATTCTAATCAATATACTCGTGTTATATATGTTTTCTATTGGCATTGTTTGTAACAATATAGCAATGTACAGAATACTTATAAAGAACGTGATGAACAGTGACAGGACTATACTCTGTCCCATTGCAGCCATAAAAATCACGAAAAAGTACGCCAGGTAAAGTTCTACGTCAGCGCCGCTGGCAAGATAAATAAGAATAGAAATAAATATGGTGTCAAATAAAAATATTGAACTCTTTACAGCATTTAACAAAAACTTTCTATAATTAATAAAACCAAGGCCTACGTTTGAAACAACATAGAACAACAAGAACCACTTGAAAAATCCTATATTTGTTGTTACTTCCTTCCCCCGGCTGTAAAGAAATAAGAACATCATGACTATGAATATCATCCATCTCAATAAGAGAATCAGTCTTTTGACATTCGTTTCTTCTGTTCTGTTTCTTTTTGATAAAGACGTCATAGGTATGGTTTTATTTTTCTAAATATTTATATCCCCTGGTTTGTATTGTAACTATGCTATCCGCTGACTTCCCAAGTTTTTCCCTGAGTCTTCGCACTGTCATGTCAACCGTCCGTGAGTTATCGGAGAATTCAATGCCCCAGACAGTTTCGATTAAAAATCTCCTGCTCAGCACTTTCCCCTTCTGTTTTAAAAGTGAAATAAGCAGGTCCAATTCTTTTGGCCTTAGTTTTACATGTTTTTTGTTTACCCGTACCGTGCGCCTGTCCGGGTCAACCGTGATACTCTTTGCCGTAAGGACTCCTTCATTCCCGCTTCTTCCTTTTGATTCCTTTTGCATTTCGCCTCTTCTCAGCACCGCTTTAACCCGCGCAATAAGTTCCCCGGAATGAAAAGGTTTCGTTATGTAATCAAATGCCCCTATTTCCAGCCCCCTTATCTTATCCTCAGGATTTACTGATGTGCCTGTCATAATGACAATCGGAATATTCCTGGTTCTTATATTATCTTTTAGAATCCTGCATATTTTCCAGCCATCCATCCCCGGAAGGACTATATCCAGAAGAATCAGGTCCGGCAGCGACGCAAGTGTCTTCTCAACCGCTTCATCAGAGTTCATGGCGGCTATTACCATAAACCCTTCTTCTTCCAGAGACTCTTTTATTAGCGCTATTATCCTGAGGTCATCATCAACTATAAGTATCCGTTTCTTCACGGCTTATTCCCCTTCAAGAATTTCCTGAATTCTTACCGGTTTCAATTCAAACAGGCTGGTATTCTTCGCTTCTAATATTCTTTTCAACCCGTCATCCGGAACCCGGCTGAGGTCAATAATTACGGGAATATTGTTTGTCAGGGCAAAGCTTAATACTTCCATGCTCACAGCGCCATTCCAGTCAGTTAATTGTAAGTCGCTTATTATGTAATCCGGTAATAGTTTTTTAGACTGTTCAAGTAATTCGTCTTTTGTTTTAACTTCTATGACCTTGTTCCTGTCGCCGGCAATTTCAATTATATTCTTTTTAACATAATCATCTTCCATGAAAATAATTATTTTCTTACCGATAACTATTTCTTTATCCTGCGCCGGCTGCCCGGTTTCCTGTGTTTTTTCAGGTAACTTTCCTATGATTTTCTCTATTGAAGCAATCAAATGCTCTTCCTCAAACGGCTTGGAAATAAACTCGCTTACATCAAGCATTATCATCTCTTTCATCTGGGCGTCAAATCCTTTTGAAGTGAGCATTATTATAGGCACAGTCCTGCAGGCCGGGTCCGCCTTTATTCTCTTAATAGCTTCATAACCGCTTAAAACAGGCATGTTATTGTCCATAATTATCAAATCAGGATTTGCGCTTTGAGCCAGGTTAATACCCTTCTGCCCGTCATCAGCTTCAATAATTTCAACATCATAGTTCTCAAGAGACATCCTTACCAGCAATCTCCAGTCCATCTGATCATCAACAATTAGTATCCTTTTATTAGCCATAAATTTCCCTCCTTAATCCTTTTTATTATTCTCTGCGGGCTCATCCCCGGACAGCCCTTTCGGCAGACTAAAATAAAACGTGCTTCCCTTTTTTAATTTGCTCTCCACCCATACCCTGCCTTCATGAGCTTCAACTATCCCCTTGACTATGGCAAGCCCTAAACCCGCCCCCCTGGTTTTTACCAGTTTAATATGGTCCTTCACCTGGTGGAAACGGTCAAATATGCTGTTAATATCATCAGGAGGTATGCCAACCCCCGTATCATTTACGCTTACAATGAATTCCTTTTTCTTGTCCTCCAGTGAAACCGTAATGCGCCCTTTCTCGGGAGTAAACTTAATAGCATTGCTTATAAGATTATGCAGCACCCTTTCCAGGTTTTTACGGTCGCCATAAAGCTCTTCGGTTTCATCGGGAACCTTCGCCTCCAGGATAATTGATTTTTTATCAGCCAGTGGTTCAATCAACCCGATAGTCTCTTTAATTATATCCGCAATATTTATCTTTTCCCTGATTATTGCAATCGCCCCCGAATTTATTTTAGCATAATCCAGGATGTCCCCGATAAAATTGCTAAGGCGCTCGGCATTTTCGCTTACCCTTACCAGCGCGTCCCTCTGCCTGTCATTAATATTGCCCATCCTGCCTTTAATGAGGAAGTCAACATAACCCTTCATTGCTCCAAGGGGAGACTTCAAATCGTGTGTAATATTGGAAACGAAAGCATCCTTCATATCATCAAGTTCCTTCAGTTTTTTTGCCATATTGTTGAACTCCCCCGCAAGAGCTCCCAGCTCATCCCTGCTCTTAATATCAATAACCGTGTCCAGTTTACCCTCCCCGATAGATAATGCGCCCCTGGACAGTTTCTTAATCGGCCCCGACATCATACCTGCAAGAACAACAGAACCGAACAGGCCAAGCAGCAAACTGACACCGGCAATACCTGCAATCCTCGTATATGTTTGCTGCTCTGTTTCTTCAATTAACATGTTCAACTTAACCTGGGAGAACCTGACGGTAATGGTTCCGGCTTTTTTCTCACCCATCATAACCGGCAGGAATAAATCCCAGGTATTTTCTTTATCCGGGAATATTATCTCAAGCGGGATTTCTGAGTCCAGTTTATACATCATTAATTTTTTATCCTGATTACCGATTTTTTTGGGTTCGGTATGAGCCATTATTTTACCTTTTTCATTTACGTAAATTATATGGATAATTTCCTCATTGTTCCTTTTTATATTCTTTACCTGGTTGATGATTAACAACTGGTCATTGCCTATTATAGATTCCCTGCACACATGGGCCAGATTCTTTGAGAGTTCAATTCTGCTTGCTTTCTTATCTTTTATGATTTTATTCAGGATGGCGCGTTCAGATATAACCAGGAAGAGGCTTATACCTGCAACCAGAATCATGACCATGATTGTTATTGATATTCCGAATTTAAGTTTTAACTTCACTATTCTATATCCTTATCTATTTTAACCTCTTCTATCGCCCTTTTCAGCGCATTTTCTATCGTTTCACTTTCAGGGTCCAGTTTAATCGCCAGCTTCCAGATCTTTATCGCCCCTTCTATATCCCCCTGGGTATAACTGCCAAGCCCCTGGGTATAATACTTTTCCGCTTTTTCCTTGTTCTCCTTCTTAATATTGGCGCGGGATTCCTTTATCTTATCTTTTATCCTGGAATTATCAGGAACATACTTGAGAGAGTAATTGAACTCTCTTATCGCGCTTTTATACTTGCCCTTCTTAAAATAAGCGAAGCCTTTGTTATAATGCAGGTTTGCGGCTTTTATCTTTGCCTTGCCCAAATACTCCATGGACCCTTCATGCCCGGGATCGTACTTTAATACATCTTTAAATATCTTAATGGACTCTGCCCACTGTCCCAGGTTGAATAATGCCAGTCCCTTGTAGAAATCCGATATCGCTTTCCACTTCCCTTCCCTTTGCTCCTTTTGTTCTTCCTTTGCCTTTTCAACTTTATTAAGTTTGTCTTCTATTAATCCGGAATATTTATTCGCCTTTTTGTGCCTGGGGTTGAAAGACAACACCTTGTTTATATGTTCCCGCGCAATCCTGTAATCACCCCGGTCATAATACTTTACTGCTTTTTTCATTTGATTATCAATCAGCTCTTCCGCTCTTTTCTGTATCCTTTCAAGATATCTATTTGTGCCAATGTGCTCGGGATTTATAATAAGCAAACTGTCAAACTCAAACCTGGACTTAACCAGGTCTCCCTTATTGAAATACTTTTCACCCCTTTCAAAATATCCCGCAATCTCCTTTGAAGTATCATATTCATCAAGCCTTACTTTGGTCCTGGCTAAATAATCCGATACATCCTTATGCCGCGGAACCAGTTCAAGGATGCTCTTGAACTCGTTATATGCCCTTATAAACTCCCCGCGGTAATAGAACCTCTTGCCGCGCTTGAAATGCCTTTCTATACTGCTTTCAATTAATGTATACCGGTAATCCCTCCCGAACCGCAGGGTAAGGCTGATCCTGTTAATTTTTTCCTTCATTCCTTCAAACGGCACCAGAATCCAGTCAAGGTGTATATTTTTATTGCCCATGCCCACGCCGAAGTGCAGGCCCGAGTCCTGGCCTGCGCGGGTATTATAACCTGTTCTCAACGCAATCCAGTCAAGTACCCAGTACTCCCCTCCTATGGTAATAAATCTTTCTTCATCGCCCGCAGGCAGGTTAAGGTCAAACCCAACGGTTAAAATACCGTCAAATAATTTTATCGCCGCGCCCAGTTTATACATGAGAGGCAGCTCTTTCCAGGGTTTTTCTGCCACCGTGGTAGATGATATAACTACAGCGGCTGACAGGTTTTGAATAACACCCGCAAGATGAATCTCGTCAGATACCTTATATAAAATTCCCACATCCACTCCAAAACTTGGAAGAGTACTGGTACTGGTACTCTCGCTAATTATTCCAAATCTATCTATAGCTTGCTCAGCATACTTGCCTCTTAATTCTTTCCTCAGGAATTTACCGGTAAGGCCCAGGCTCGTAGTATTATTGATTTCCCTGCCATAAGACATCATAACAGCTACATCCCAGAGATCCTCCTGGTACTGATAATAATAACCTGAAAAGCCGAATGTCCCGATATCCTCAACCGGGTGGACATAGGCAAGGTACTCATAGTTAAAAAACTGGCTGTACATACCTGTCAACTCCTTCCGGTCAAGCATGCCCAGTCCGGCAGGATTCCAGTAAACGGCGTTAACGTCATCCGCAATTGCAGTATGTGTCCCGCCCATCCCAAATGGCCTTGAACCAACTCCCAGCGTGAGGATTTCAAAATCCACGATTGGGTCACTGCTGAAAACGCTTCCTCCGGACACCAACAGCAATAATACTGACACTATGAAAGCAACCTTCAATCTCATTTTTTACCCGCCTTTTTTTCGGCTATAAAAAGATTAAAATCATCCCGGGTCTTAATCAGGGATGAGAGTAAATTCTTAATTTCATCCTCGTAATCCATTATCTTCTTTTTAAGTTTTGCTATATACCCCGAATCCATGTTCACCTGATTAATTTCTCTTTTTTTAACAATATATGTATAAATCGGCTTACCTTTCTTGTCCTTGTACTCAAAGGAGTCCAGGGAATACGCATAGAAATTCCTGCCCAGTATTTTGAATTTATAAGAACGGAAAAACAAATCCAGCGACAGAAAGTAATTGTATACTTGTTCAATATCCGGCAGAAATGTCTCATACTCCTTCAACTTGCTCATTGTTATAGTTTCAATCTTACCCTTAAGTTCTATTTTAATCGGGAAAGCGCCCGACACGGTAATCCTGCCCCTGGCTTCGCTCATAACCAGAAGAAGTTTGATTAATTTCTCATGATATGGTTTAAGGATTCTGTTACATGGAACCCGGGTAAAAAAGATCGCTTTATGAATATCCTGCATCTTTTTTTTCATTCCCCGGACATCCTCTTTTATACTGTCCATTTTAATAACAGCCTCCCGGCTTCCCTGCCCTGAAGAAATTATACTATCTATCTCACGTGATTTCTTGCTGATGTTAGATAAATCCCTCTGCATTTCTCTTAACTCCATTGATACCGCATCAACCTTCTTAAAATACCGCTTATAAGGCATACAGCAGCCTGACATCATCACCATTATTAATAATACCAGTATCGTTTTTATCTTTAACATAGAAAACATTCTCCGGTTCACCGCTAAAACCTTCCCCCGGATATAATAATTAATAATAACCACCCGTGGGAAATTATTTCTCATAACTATTCTTCTTGCTGATATAACCAATAAACTCAGCAATCCCCTTGTTAATTGCCCCTTCTATATGAAGCCCTATCTCAGTAAAAACTCCCAGTCCCTTAAGCTCTTTTTTAGTGAAAATAATGTTTTTATCGGCAATATTATTTTCAAGGAACTCCTGCAGCTTATCATCGCTTACCCTTCTCTTTTTCGCAAGTTCACCGATTACATTCTTCAACATTGTTTCGTTCTCTTTACTCCTGGATACTGCAAATAACCATATCTGGTACAAACCCGATTGAACGTATTTCTCATCCTCCTCATATTCATTAATGCCGTACTTATACAGGAAAGTATTATTTTCGTCTCTTGAAAATTTTCTTCCATTCCAGGACCAGCTGTACATGTTTTCTTTATCAGAATAAACTATGCCTGACCACTCTTTTTTCTGCACTATTTCCCTTGTCCCCATGGCGTTTTCCTCTCCCACCACAACACAGCCTATAGCAACCGTTTCGGAGAACTTGAAATCAATAGTTACCCTCCCTTCCTTATCAATCTTATCCTTATCCAGATCCATAACGAGGGTATCAAATATATCCTTACTGGAAATAATCGGGCTCGGAAATAAATAATCCTGCTCCATATCAAACGCATAAAACACATTTGTGCCTATGTATTCAGTTGATTCCACGCGGGGTGCTTTTTTAACGTAAATATCGTATTCATATGCAATGGTCTTTGGTTTCTTCACAAGAACCGTGTCAGTTGCCAGTATTTTAATCTTATATCTCCCCGGTGAAACAGGCTCATCATTCTGGTTCATTCCATCCCACCTTGCCGCGGATAATCCGGCAAGGACTCTGCCCAGGTTAATCTCCTTTTCAATACCCCCTTTAACCGAGATTACCCGAACCTTAACGTTGGCATCCTTGGTAATTCTGAACGGGATTATAACTTCCGCAAACCTCTCATTCATAGAAGATGATATGTCCTTGGGAAAGAACTCCCCCTTCTTATTTACTCCTTTTATCTGTTTCCTGTCAATATCTATACCGAACGGTTTTTCAAGGTCTATGGTAACTGTGGTAGTTTTGGGAGCGCTCACTTCCCTGGTCTCAGAATCCTTGACATTAACCTCCACGGTGTATTTGCCCGAGAATAAGCTCTCCGGTTTGACTGTGGTGTACAAAATTTCTACCTTGCCCACTTCCGCTTCTATGATATCACCATCGACGCCTTCCATTTTCTTTCTTAGTTCAGCCAGGGGAATAGACACCTCGTCTAACTTTGCCATCGAATATATTATCGGGTACCCTTCATTCCTGCCTTTCTTGTACTTCAGGTTCTTCCCTTCCATTTCTTCCGTAATTATTTTCTTTTCATGCCTGATTATTTCAGTTGTTTTCCCGTTCTTATCCTTTTTTCTGACTTTTATCTTATAATGTACATTTGTTTTAAAACTAACTTTCTTCAACCCCCCCCATACAATATAATTTTTCCCTGCTATCCCTTTATTTATACCGCTGTTCCACACCTCTTCTCCACCGGCGTCAAATATTTTCACACTGTAATTCGCCGTCTTGTCCGTTGTAAATGATATGGTGGTATAATTGTTCATCCCCTCGGGATTAATTTTTTCAGGTATTACAGCCAGGTTTCTTATTTCTATGCCCTCAACAATCCTGAAGGGAAATTTACGTTTTTCGGTCCTTCCTGAAACGGAAACCTCCAGCACGCATATATATGAACCCGCTTCAAGAAACCACCCCTCCTCATCCTTACCGTCCCAGGATACACTGTTCCTGCCCCTGTCAGCTTTTTTCTTCCTGATAATATAAATTACAGGAAATTTCCTGCTGTCAAGTATGTAAAGTGAAACACCCGCCTTCTTTGACAGTTGATAGAATATTGTTGCGGTTTCCCTCCTCGGGCTGAATGGAGTGGGGACAAATTTTAATTCTTCTATAACGTAGTAGGTTTCAACCCTGACTTCTTTCTTCAAAACCGCTTTCCTGAAGGGTTTTGCAATATCACTTAATACAAGTTCTATTTCATAATTTCCATTGCCAACCACATCACCATTATCATTTCTTCCATCCCACTCTGTTTTAAAAGATGATTTTGACGGCAGGTCTTTGTTCATGAGGTTCCTGACAAGAATCCTTTTCTCCCTGGTTAACTCGTATATCTTGATATCAACGTTTGACTTATTAGTCAGTGAAACCTTTATAGTTGTACTGTTGTTGGCGCTGCTCCCGGGTGAAATACTTGCATTTGAAATATCAAGGGTTGCAGAATACAATCTTGAACTTGAGGTTATTAATGAAATAAATAGAATTAATACAATTTTCTTCATAATATTAGTATATACTCTTTATATTTAAATTATTTTTAATATTATACATATATTAATTGCTAAATCAAACAAAAAATAAAAATACCGGTTAAATATACTAAACATTTAACCGGCAATTAAATTGCTTGGCCTTAATAAGAGCAAGGGGTCAGGTCTCAACATTTTACAAAAGCTGAATTAGTCAAGCAATTAATGAAAAAACCATTAATCAGGCATATCAAATAAAATTGTTTATTGCCATGTTTTGTTAAATGTCGAGACCTGACCCCTTTACCAGACACACTTCCACCTGTAGGCATCTATTTCACTATCATACTCAATGTAACCGTCAGGGTCAGCCCAACCCCTGTCAGCTTCGGAAGCAGGCTTGAAATCATGCAGGCCTATATCCCAGCTAACCACCTTCCAGGAGGGGATGGCAAAAACAGTATTTGCCGCCAGCCCAAGTTTTGATGACCATCCCTCCTCGGATACCCCCTGGACAACAAAGGTAACATCTATAGTGGCAGTATTGTCAATCACATCAATATTTGAACTTGTGAAACTAACCCTTTCAGGAACAGGACAATCCCTGCAAAAATCAGTTCCCGAGCAAACCACCTCATCATCGCCTGTAAAAGTTAATTTGAAATCATTTCTCAGCGCATTGTTCAATTTATCACTGTCACCGCTGATTCCTTCAAGGAATTCGTAGTACTTTGAAATAATCACCGCCATATTGTCATACCACAGAATGATATCCGGCACTTCCTCACTGCAGGCATAGGATTCGCCAAGTGAAACCCTTAGCGGGCTTTCCAGGTAACCATCCTTTTTCGCCTTTATATCATAACTCCCCCATACTATATTCTCAAAACGGTACAGTCCCGCATTGTCCGTTTTTGTTTCCATCAGCTTAATAGTGCGGATGTAAAGAAACACCTTTGCGCCATTAACAGCCCTGCCCTGGCTGTCAACTATCCGGCCGGAAATCTCCCCTTCACACCCAAGAGGACCCCAGCCGGTGCATAACATAATAAATAATATAATTAGTAGTATATGTTTTCTAATCATGCTAATATCATATTACCACAGATTCATGAATTTGTCAACCTAATTAATAACAAAGTGATATAAATCACACAATCACGCAATGAACCATAAAAATATCCAACTCAACAACCAGGCTTTCCAAGCAGTGAAAACATGTTCTTCTTATACACTTCAACTCCCGGCTGGTTAAACGGATTCACCCCAAGGACATACCCGGAAATTGCGCAGCTTAGCTC
>JAUXBS010000122.1 GCA_030619245.1 Clostridia bacterium
AATGCCGGGTACAGGGCTGAAACGATTGCTACGAATATGCCGAACATCAGCGCAAAAGTAAAATACTCCATTTTAAATTGGAAATAAACCACGCTCTTGATGGGGAAGTCCATATTCTCAATGAACTTCCCGAAATTTATTCCTGTTTTTTGGAAATAAAGAGAAATAGCGGCGCCGAAGGCGCCTCCTGCTAAACCCGCAAATACTCCCATGAACGCTGATTCAAGCATGAAGAGGTTAATAATCTTCAGATTCTTCAGGCCCATGGATTTCATCATGCCGATTTCTTTGGTTCTTTCAAATACCGACATGAGCATTGTATTCATTATGGTAGAGCCCGACAGTACAAGTATTATAAAGAAAAGTACTCCTATCGCTGACTTGCTTGTCTCTATCATGGCTAAGAGATCATTTCCTTCAGAGTATGAAATCGCGCTGTAGTTCTCATCAACTTCTTTTTCCAGGTAAGCCGATATTTCGTTTATGTGGTCGTCAAGAGTCATATCAGTATCAAGGATGGTGATGATTTCAGTCACGGTGTCTTCCATATCAAGGAGGTTCTGCGCCGTGTCAAGCGGTATGTAGAAAGTTTGCTTGTCTATTCTGCCGATACCGAGTTCAAAAACCCCGCTTAGTTTGAAGGTTTTAAAGGCGATTGAGTCGTAAACCGTTCTGGTGAGTATGATTATTTCATCGCCGACCGAAAGCCCGAGTTTATCGGCAAGCCGGCAGCCGAGCATGATGTCGTTCGTGCCGCTTTTTATGTACCTGCCGTCCGTGATGTATTTACTGAACTGGTTAAACTTCTCTTCCCGCTCGGGATCAATGGCTATACCCAGGCAGGTTTCATTAAGGTCGTTGACATTGAGTATTACCCCGAACTTTATCCTCCCGGAAGTTGATTTTACTCCGAGCCAGTTGTCCAGCTTTTTTTCTATTTTTTTATCGTCCTCAACCGAAACGTCCAGCGGCAGGAGTCTTTCTTTTGCCATGTAGCCGGAGTGTTGTATCCGCAGGTGGCCTGCCTGGAACCTGACATAATTATTTACCGCTCCGCCGAAAATCCCTTCAACGTAACTCATCATTATGACTATAAGAGACACGGATATGGCAATTGCCGTTATTGAAAGCACGGTCCGCTTTCTGTTACGGCCGATGTTTCTGAACGCCATTTTTAATATCATTGATTTTCCTTTCCTTTACTTTCTTAATGCTTCCACGGGCTCAAACTTCGATGCCTTAATAGATGGATATATGCTTGCAAGCGTGCATAATACTATACCTAACAGGAAGTACGCCAGTACCATGCCGGCGGTTAAACTCGGGTAGATGATTGACTCAACGCCGAATGCTTCTCCCATCATATCTCCGGCATAGGAAAAATCCATACCGCCGCTGAAGGCGAGTGTAAGCAGTACCCCGATAACGCACCCGGCGATACTGCCGAAAAGGCCTATAACAAAACCTTCCATCATGAACAGCTTTCTTATTTCCTTTGGTTTCATGCCCATTGCCATCATCATTCCAATTTCCTTTATGCGTTCAAATACCGACATAAGTATGGTGTTTATTATTCCCACGCCGGCGATGATGAGTATTATCAAACCCATCATGTCTCCGCCGTACTTCTTTACCGTTATAAATTGAAGGATATCTTCCGCGAGTTTCTGCCAGGGGATAATTTCATATATTTCCCCGGAGGCGTTTATAGTTGACAGCAGGGATTGCTTTGCTTTTTCAATTTTCTTGCCGTTCTTCAGTTTTATATCTATTTCGGTAACGCCTCCGTTTAAGACAATTAGTTCATCGGCGGTCTTAAGCGGCATTATAACTACATTTCCGTCAAGCATGGGGCTGTTTGACTTGAATATACCCTTGATTTCAAAATCAAGAGCGTTTATTGAGTCTTCCGTGGTCCAGGCTGTGATTGTAATCCAGTCACCCGTTTTCACGCTGAAATCATCTGCCAGTCTCTTGCCTATGATTACTCCGTCATCGTTTTCAACCAGGTGCTTCCCGTCAATCGCTATTTCACCGGTTGTGAATACATCCGCTTCCTTTTTTATGTCAATTCCCAGGCCTATGCAGGGCAGTTCGTTTATACTGTCACTCATTGATATGGCGAATTGCGCCCTGTGCGTGGTGCCTGCAACGTGCTTATTCTCCATTATTTTCTTTTCAAGCGCCAGGGGATTTTCTATGAGTTTGTTCGTTGGCAGGCTTTCAATATCCTTGAAATAGCCCCTGGCGAACAATTTCATGTGAGAAGTCTCGTAATTGATCAGGTTCCTGGTTGACTCTTCGGCTACGCCTTCCATTAGCGCTTTGGAGAAAATCATGAGGAAGAGGCCCAGGGTCACGGAAATAAAAGTCAATATAGTCCTGCGCTTGTTTTTAAGAACATTCCTTACCGATAGTTTAAAGATATAGTTCATGATTTACCTCTTTTCGTCGCTTGCAATTTGTCCGTCATGAAGTTTTATCAATCTTTTTGCGAAGTTCATGACCATGGGGTCGTGGGTTGAGAATACGAAGGTAGTCTTATGGCTCTTGTTTATTTCAAGCATTAGTTTAAGGATGTTTTCGCCGGTCTTTGAGTCCAGGTTTGCCGTTGGTTCATCGGCAAGGACCAGTTTGGGGTTTTTCACCAGCGCCCTGGCTATTGCCACTCTCTGCTGCTGGCCGCCGCTCATGTCGGAGGGCCTGCGGTGCTTGAGTTCGCCAATGCCCACTTCGTCAAGTATTTCATTTACATGTTTCGCCCTTTCCTCAACGTTCTTATTTTTCTGCAGTATTAAAGGAAACTCAACGTTCTCAAATGCGGTAAGCACGGGAATCAGGTTAAAGGACTGGAACACGAACCCGATATGAGCGTTACGGATGTCGGCAAGCTGGCCCGGTTTCATTTCATTGATGTTGTTTTTCATGAAGGCTATACTACCGCTTGTCGGTTTGTCCAGGCAGCCCAGCATATTCAGCATGGTGGTTTTGCCGGAACCCGAAGGCCCTGCTATTGAAATAAAATCCCCTTCCTCAATAGAAACAGTAACATCAGAAAGAGCTTTCACTTCGGTTTTTCCCAGCCGGTAGTTCTTGCAGACCCCGGTCATTTCGTTGATAGCCATTTTTTTCTCCTATTCGTTAATAAATTTGCTCTTTAATAGAAGTATATATATGTCAATATTATTTGTCAAGATAAAAGTATTCTGCGATAAAACTTAAACAATTCAGGGGGATGGAGCCTGTCTTTCAGCGGGAAAATTCAGGAAAAAATCATTGATTTTTGCCGGAAGTTATTATATAATGCTAACTCTTTAATTTAGAGTAAATAATGAAAAGGCTATGTTATTTACCGGGTTTTGTTGTTAATATTAGTTGAATATGGATTGGAGGTATGGATGGAGAAGGTTAGTTATGCCGGTTGGAAGAACTGTATACGCTTGAGCAACAGGGAAATTGAACTTATTGCAACCACGGATGTTGGGCCGAGGATTATAAAGTTTGGATTTATCAAGGGGGAGAATCTGTTCAAGGAGTACCAGGAGCAATTGGGCAGGACAGGCGATAAGGAATGGTGTATTTACGGCGGGCACAGGTTGTGGTACGCGCCCGAGCATGAAGTAAAGACTTACTGGCCCGACAATGCGCCTGTTGAAGAGAAATGGGACGGGAAAACGCTGACGCTGACCCAGAAGGTTGATGACTATGGAGTGCAGAAGGGAATTGAGATTACGGTCGACCCTGATGAGAACAAGGTGGTAATACTGCACAGGATAATGAATAAGGGTTCCGAAGAAGTGGAACTTGCTCCGTGGTGCCTTACGGTAATGAAGGAGAACTGCCGCGCAATATTCCCCCAGGAGCCCTATAAGCCCCATCCTGAGTACCTGCTGCCTGCAAGGCCGCTGGTACTATGGCACTATACTGACATGGCAGATCCCCGTTATACCTGGGGTAAGAAGTACATTCAACTCCGGCAGGACCCCGGGGCAAAAACGAAGCAGAAGATAGGGTTTTTAAACAAGGCCGGCTGGGCTGCCGTATACCTGAAGGGCAACCTGTTTATTAAGAAGTATGATTACATATCCGATGCGGAATATCCAGACTACGGTTGCAACACGGAAACTTATACGGATTCCGATATGATTGAGCTTGAAACGCTGGGGCCGCTTGCAAAGATAGCGCCCGGGGGCAAGGTGGAGCATACCGAACGATGGTCACTTCATGAATTGGAAATCGGCGGGGATGAGAATTCCATTGACAGGAAAATACTGCCCTTCCTTTAAGCCAACTTAAAGTTAATAGGTTGAGGCCTGTTCCCACTCAAAAATATTATTATCCTTATGGCAGAATTTCGGATAAGAATAAGAAAGGCAAGAGTTTATTAAGGAATTAGGGATTTGAAATCAGGAATTGAATGCATACCCTGTTTCTTCAGGCAGTTGTTGTCCACCTCAAGGAAGGTCACGGATGATGAGGAATTACAGTTAGCTGCCTTCAGGAAAGCGGCCGAAGTTATATCAAAGCTGTCCATGGTCAAAAACCCTGCTGAAAGTACTTACAGTATGCTCAAGGCGGCGAATGAAGCCCTCGGGTGCAGGGACCCTTTTAAAGAGGAGAAAAAGAAGTACAACAGGATATCAATGGAGATGTACCCTGAATTATCCAATACCGTCAGGGATTCAGGGGATTCGCTGCATACTGCGTTGAAAGTGGCCGTAGCCGGC
>JAUXBS010000012.1 GCA_030619245.1 Clostridia bacterium
TAAATGGTGGCTTATTGCCATAATTGACGATGCTTCAAGCGAAGTCCTTTATGCCAGATTCTTTACATCTGATAACCTTTTTAATAACATGCATGTAATAAGGCGCTGTATTGAGAAAAAAGGGTTATTTAAGGCTCTTTACGCCGATAAAACCAGTCATTTCAAAACAACAAGACATGCCGGCCTACATTACAACGTCACCCCTGAACAGAATGATACTCAGATTGAACGCGCTTTAGAAGAACTCGGTATTACCCTTATTCCAGCTAATTCTCCTCAAGCCAAGGGTAGAATCGAGCGACTCTTCAGGACATTCCAGGATAGACTCATTTCTGAAATGCGCCTGGCCGGAATCAAGAACTATGAACAGGCCAATAAATTCCTTACATCTTTCATTCCTGATCATAATAAACGATTCTCGATTAAAAATGTACCTTCTGTTTATCTACAGCTGTCAAGAGATGTTAATCTTGACATTGTTTTCTGTAAAAAAGAAGAGCGTACTGTCAAAGCTGATAATACCATACAACTTAACAATCAGACAATCCAGATACCGCCTTCTGCTAATTACCGTTCTTTTGCCAAGCGTAAGGTAATTGCCTGCAGCCTTGAAGACAACAGAATATACATTCTATACAAAAACAATATTATCGCTAACTCTAAAGTATCAAAGAACAATAAAATCCTTAAGAAACAAAAAATGATTGAAAAGACCCTGAACCTAAGTGAATACTTTGATGTTCCAAAGAAAAAACATATACCCTCAAAGGATCACCCATGGAGAAAATGGAATCCAAATTATTTATAAATTATTAACATTTAGGCTTAGTAAATTATTAACATCTTGACTTAGTAATAACACGTAAATATCAACAAATACAATGAGAAAAAGGGGTAACCCCTTTTATCTTTTAAACATCTCGCTTATCATTCTATAGAATGAAACTAAATAAATGTTTTCCCTGAATTTTCTATTCTCACTTGATAAATTGACTAAAAACCCTTTCCCCGCTTTTGCTGAGAAAATCTCACTAAAATTCAATATATAACGATTTTTGTCGATAATTATTTTGACAAAGGCGGCTTATTATAATATCATAACATTAATCATGAAGCCAATAAACCGAAGATATGTTTTTTTCCTGTTCTTCCTGTCGGGTGTATCAGCCCTGTTATACGAACTCGTCTGGGCGCGGAGGCTAAGCACCGTTATCGGCGCCAGTTCCTATGCCACCGGTACGGTACTCGCAGTCTATATGGCGGGCCTTGCAATGGGAGCGTTTATTCTCGGCAGGTTTATAGATAAATATAATAAAAGAATTCTAAGAACATCCGGGTACATTCAATTAGCAATCGCCTTATCTTCAATACTGACGTACAGCCTGCTGGATATTGCCTTTAAACTTTCCGGTTTCGTTAAAATCACCTACTGCTTTATGCTGCTGTTACTACCCGCTACGATTATAGGCGGGGCCCTTCCGGTCCTGAGTAAGTTCTTCTATAATATGAAGGATACCGGTGAGGGCAGCCGCAGTACCGGGATACTCTATGCCGTAAATACCCTCGGAGCCGTTATTGGCGCGTTCCTGGCAGGATTTATCTTCATTGAAATATTCGGGTTGAAAACAACCCTTTTAACGGCTTCCGCCGTTAATATGCTCATCGGGATAACATTTATCCTGATGGACAGTAAAACAACCCCGTTGGCCTCACCCCCGGAACCTTCCGGCCACTATCATATGAACCATGAAGACCTGATGGTACTTATAATATACGGTATTACCGGCTTTATTGCTCTTTCCTGTGAAGTGTTGTGGACGAGGCTTCTCATTTTCAGCTGGAAGAGCACAGCTTATTCCTTCAGCATTATCCTTATGATATACCTGTTTGGTTCATCCCTGGGAAGTTTTGCCTGTTCAAGAATTACCAGGGGAATGAACAGGCAATCCACCCTGTTCCTGCTGGGCGCAGCGGAAGCCCTGACAGGAGCATTCGTAATAATTTCACTCCCTTTAATGGTAAAGCTGCCGGAGATATTCGCGAAATTCTCCGCTTCCGGCATTTCATGGCCGGCTTCAATAGCACTGAAGTTCCTGGCATCATTTCTGGCTATAATAATACCGGTGTTCCTGCTGGGAGCAATGTTCGTCCTGACAGTAAAAATCCTGTGCCATTCATCCGAAAATGCGGGTAAAATTACGGGTAGTATCCTTTCAGTGAATACCATCGGCTGCCTCCTGGGCCCTTTAATAACGTCTTTCATCCTTGTGCCTGCCATGGGTATTTCAGGTTCAATGAAGCTCATTGTGTTTATCAACCTCCTGCTATGCGCCCTTATACTGCTCATTGCGAAAACCCTTGAGAGTAAAAGCAGGAGAATAATAATTACCCTGATGGCTGCGGTATTAATCCTGCTAATAATGGTCCCGTCCTTTAAACAACACCTCCCGGGTGAAAAAGTACTGTATTACAGGGAAGGGCCCGTTACCACGGCAAAAGTCGTCCGCAACTTCAATGATACTGCCAGCAGGATGTTCAGCAATAACTGGGATGTGGGCAATTCATTGCCGGAAAACATCCGGTATGCCCGTATACAGGGCTACCTGCCCCTCATCCTGCATGGAAACCCCGGTTCGGTATTCCTGATAGGCCTCGGCGCGGGGATAACGGCAGGAGCCGTTTCACTCTTTGACTTGCCCGTAGACTGCGCTGAAATCGCTCCTGAAATCGTGGAGGGAGCAGCCCTCTTCAGCAATGAAAACTATGATATCCTTAATAACCCGTTATTCAGGATTATTATTGATGACGGCAGGAACCTGTTGCTGCGTTCAGTAAAAAAATATGATGTAATCATCTCTGACCTTGTAAATCCGGGGAAGGATGCCGCCAACCTTTATTCCAGGGAATACTACGAAACCTGCAGGGACAGCCTGCATAATAACGGCCTCTTCTGCCAGTGGATTTCCCTTGCGCAGGTGCCGGAAAAAGACCTGAAAATGCTCCTGAACGGTTTTTACCGGGTATTCCCTGGTTCATCACTGTGGCTTATCGGCAGCGGTAAACTCCTGGGCCTGGTGGGAACTATGAAGGAACTGAATATTGACTTTAATTCAATAAAACGAATGCTGTCATTAAACGATAAGATACTCAAGGATATTTCTGAAACCACGTATATATCCCCCTTTACATTAATAAGATGGTTCTTCCTGGGCAGTGACGGGATAAAAAAGTACGTGAGGGGAACCACCGGGATGAACACCGATGACCACCCTTACATAGACTACTCCGCGCCCCGGATGGTAAAGAACGTTTCCGTCATGGCTTTTTCTGATGTCAACGAAATGGCCATACTGCGCGAGGATGTGTTTCCAATTATATCCGGAATAAAACCGCAGGAAAAGAATACTGCCAGGCTGTACCTTGAATCAGGTAACCACCTGCAGAAAGGCAGGATATTATTTGCTTCCGGTGACGAAAGGGCCGCCTTTTATGAATTTGAGGCAGCCCTCACAATAAATCCAATGGATGAAGACGCGAAATGCCTCCTGGAAATATCACCGGCCTATGAGAAGGCCGCCTTGAAGGAAGTGGAAAAGGACCCCTTTGACATAGACGCCCGGATGAACCTGGCTTATATTCATACCATGAACAATAGGTTTGACCCGGCAATAAAGCAGCTAAACGAAATTCTCCGTATCCAGCCGCACTTTATGTTTTTCTCCAACCTCGCTAATATTTATGAGAAGAAGGGTGCTCCCAAAAAGGCTATCAGTAACTACAAGAAAGCCCTTGAACTCAATCCCGGGTTCGAATTCGCACGGAAGAGGCTTCAAGCCCTTCTCAATAACCGCAATTGACTTTTTAATTGTTTTAATATATCATAGTTATTAATGAATAATAAATTGCAGGATAAAAGTACCTTAAGAACAATTTTGCTGTTATTCTTCATCTCGGGAATTACCGCCCTGGTCTATCAGACCCTGTGGGTGAGGATATGCGGCCGTATATTCGGAGTAACCGTTTTTGCGGTAAGCTGTGTGCTCACCGCCTTCATGACAGGCCTTGCCTCAGGCAGTTTCTACTTCGGTAAACTTGTAGACAAGCGGAAGAATCCCCTCATAATCTGGGCGTTGCTTGAACTCGGGATAGGTATCTATGCCCTGATTTTCCCATTACTCATACAGGCGGTAAATAGCATTCACATAGCCGTCTACAGGGCCTTCCACCCCGGTTTTGTAAGCCTGACAGCATTACGGTTCTTCCTTTCCTTTATTATCATGATAATCCCGGCAGCCCTGATGGGCGGTACCCTGCCAGTATTAAGTAAATTTACGGTTAAGCGGCTCAAGGAAATCGGGTGGAACGTGGGTTCGCTGTATTCCGTAAACAGTTTAGGCGCCGTAATAGGAACTTTCATTACGGCTTTCTTCCTCATACACATACTCGGCATCAAGCTGTCTCTTTTTATTACAGCCCTGGTTAACCTGCTCCTGGCCTATGCGGCCTACCGGCTCGCGAAATCAGCCGGGCCGGAGCCTGCGGGCCTTGATTCCCCTGAAGCCGGAGCATCCGGAAGAACGGTGCAGGGCGGGCTTTTGTGGCTGGTCCTCTCTGTCTTCTTCATTGAGGGTTTTGCAGCGCTGGCGCTTGAAGTGATATGGTCAAGAGTTTTTATATTTCACTTCGGCAACAGTATATATTCCTTCACAATAGTCGCGGCAACCTTCATTGCGGGAATCTCACTGGGCGGGTATATATCTTCAAGGTACGCGGACAGGATAAAGGATAAACTCCTGGTTTTCGGGCTGATAGAAGTGCTGGTAGGTATCACCTGTTTCCTGGCGTCATTACTGATTTCCTGGAAGGTCCCCGGGCTCTTCCATATGTTATCAGGCATTACCCGGATGGGGTGGTGGGGGTATACTTCAGTCAGAATAATCATTTCATTGCTTATAATGATCATACCGACCACTTTAATGGGCCTGACCTTCCCGATAGTATGCAGGATTTATACTTCAAGCCTCAGGAAAACCGGGAGTCAAGTGGGAAACGCTTACGGTATAAATACTGCGGGCTCCATCCTGGGGTCTTTTGCAGGCGGGTTTATACTCATCCCGCTGTTTGGGATAAGGCCCGGGATAACCTTCATGGCAATACTGATTATGCTTGCGGGGGGTATGGTACTCCTGTTTCATCCCGGAAAGAAACCTGCCTTCAAGGCAGCAACTTCCATGTTCCTTATCATAATGACACTGGTATTCCTTGTGGTCAAACTGCCTGACCACTATGTAAGGCATAACCGTTATCGAAACTTTGAATTGCTGTTCTACCAGGAAGGCATAAGCGGAACAGTGACGGTAACCAGGGACAGGGACCGCAGAAAGGAACTTTCAATAAACGGGACGAGCCTGGCAACAAACATGTACAATCACAGGCAGTTGTTCCATATGCTGGCGCACCTTCCCGCGCTGCTTCATCCGGAACCGGAATCAGCTCTTGTAATAGGCCTCGGTGGCGGGATGACTCTCGGGTCTCTTGAACAGCATTCCACATTGAAGCATATTGACTGCGTGGAACTCTCTCCGGAAATGAAGAACGGGACCCGTCAATTCTCTTATGAAAACAAGAACGCCCTTGAAGATAAAAGGCTTAACCTCATAAACGAGGACGGCAAGAACTATATGCTCATTACAGACAGAAAATACGATGTCATAACGTCGGATCCCATCCATCCTGTAATTGCCGGCAACAGCAGCCTGTATTCAAAGGAGTATTTTGACCTGTGCAGCAGGCGGCTTACCCCCGCCGGCGTTGCCTGCCAGTGGCTGCCCTTCCACTCCGTTTCCGAGAAGCATTATAAGATGATTATCAGGAGTTTCCTGGAAGCGTTCCCTCATACCAGCCTCTGGTATGCCGGCGCGTACACCCTGCTGATAGGCACCCCGGAAGAATTGAGTATAGATTTCGCTCAACTCAAGAAAAGGCTTGCCAGCCTGCTTATAAAGAAGGACCTCCTGGAATTCGGCCTGGATAATCCCCTGACCTTTGTAAACAACTTCGTTATGGCCGGTAAGGATTTAAAGGAATACGTAGGGGATGTTAAACCCAACGATGATGACCATGCGGAAGTGGAATTCCTGGGGCCCAGGCGGGTGAAGCTCAACGAATCGCCCGGAATATCGTCTTTCAGATATCACAGGAAACCGGTATTGCCTTACCTCACAAACATAACAGAAAACGTTAAAAAGGCGTTCCCGGTATATTTTGAGTCAAAGAAGTACAGCCTGAGGGGCCAGATTGCCAGGTTCCTCAGGGAACCCCCGGAGATAGAAAGGGAAGCTTACCGGAAAGCGATTGAAATGAATCCTCTTGATGTTAATACGAAGAACCTCTTAAGGATACTGAAGGGTGAAATCAGGAATTTCAGGAAATAACCGGGCATGAACAAAGCATTGAAGGCGGGCGCTATTTATTAAGCCATCTTCTATTCAGGAATACTGCCTTGCTTCTGTAAGCCGCAAAAACCGCAACAAGCGCTAACATTAATACTATGCTCCTGTAACGGAACAACTGCCGTATGAATCTTGGCAACATTTTCCTGTACGAATAGTATTCAAGGGACATTTTTCTTATATTATCACTTACCTCGTCTGTTGTCATGTTTTTGAGTTTGTATATATTCCCGGGATATTGATAGTTATATTCCGACCAGTCCCTGCTGAGCATCCTGCCTTCTTCAGTCAAGCGCTTGTACAGGGGGGTTTCAGGAAACGGCATCATCAAGCTGAATTCCGCAAAATCAATATCCACATCAAAACAGAACTTGAGCGTTTCATCAAACGCTGAAAGATCATCATTGTCAAAACCGAACATAAAGGTGCCGACAACTAACATCCGGTGCCTGTGAACATTCTTTACTGTCTCCTTATAGGCCTTCCTCATATCCTTGTATACGGATACTTTCCTCGTATGCTTTTGTTCCCGGACGGATTCAAACCCGATGAGCAGGCCTATGCACCCGCTTTTCTTCATAAGTTTCAGGATTTCCGGCTTTTTGCCTATCGTCCATGACGCTTCACCCATCCAGTGGATTTTCAGGGGAATGAGCGCTTTACACAATTCTTTTAAATACGGAGGGTTCATTATGAGATTATCATCAGAGAACAGAATTACTCTCTGTTTCTTCATTCCCTTTATCTCTTTTATGACTTCTTCTATAGGGCGAAATCTTGGTTTTTTACCGAATATTCTTTCTATGGAGCAGAATTCACAGCCATACGAACATCCCCTGGATGCCTGAATCACACCTGTAGTTATATAGAATTTTCTGTTCAGCAGGTCTAATCTGGCTGCGGGTATTTTTGACATATCCACGAAACCATCCGTCTTATACAACTTTTTAAGGCCCCCGTTCTTAAAGTCTTCTAATAGTTTCGGCCAGACTTCCTCTCCTTCACCAACCACAACCGAATCGGCGTGTTCAGCTGCCTCTTCAGGTAACGCGGAAGCATGCACCCCCCCCATAACCACCTTAACACCCCTTTTCCTGAACCTGTCTGCAATCTCATAAGCGCGGAATGCCGAAGGAGTATAAAACGTCATCCCCACCAGGTCAGCTTCCTCATTATAATTTATTTCCTCAAAAGCGTCATTTATTATTTTTACATCAAATTCCGGAGGAGTTACGGCTGCAAGCAGGGGAAGAACTATTGCGGGATACACGAAAACCTTTGGGTTTTCCTTATCCAAACGGTTTCCTTTTCTTAAAGTTACTGCCTCTATAAGTAATATTTTCATGTATTTATGTTATCAGAACTTGTATACAAGCCTTGGCAGTAATGGGGCGCTCTGCTCATAGAAGAGCAACCCGGTAATACCGTTGCGCGCAAAATCCAATTTGTACAGGTATATATCAAAATAAAACCACAGGTTACCCTTAATCCTCACCCCGCTGCCTAAAGTCGCTCCTATCTGATAAATAGGAGCTGATTCAGCGGAAGGCAGATTGAAACTCTCATCAAAATTGAATTCCGCCAGCACTCCCAAACTTACCCTTGTCTGCTCCTCCCGGACCATTAAATAAGCAGTTCCAAAGTATATTTCCTGTTTGTATTCAGGATGTGATTTCAAACTGGCGTATCCCAACATCATCCCTATCTTATTCCCCTCTATATGCAGCCCGGCCGCAAGGACGTCATACATGGGGTTAGGCTCTTCCGCCCAGAGGTTCAACGGATGCAGGGAAAGAAAAAATACTCCAATTTGCGAATCCTTTTCCTTTACCTTCTTGATAATTTCGTATTCTCTGTCATTATCCCTGTACATCTCTTCCTGAATCATCTGAGAATAAGCAATTGAAACATTAATTACCATTATGGACAAAAGCAATAACAATATTGTTTTCTTCATGTTTTTTCCCTTCTGCTTATGTTTTTTGTATCACTAATATATTACCTCAAAAAACCTGGTTTGTCAACGGTTTTTATTGCGGTGGGTGATATCAGGAAATGACGCTACGGCACCTTCAACTTCGTTAATACAGGCAAATCACCTCAGGGAAAACATTATACCCCCTTTTTCCCTGGTGACTGAAAACAGCAGCCCCTATTTGTTATCTCAAATATGAATCTATATTCACCAGGTCAACCATCATGGTGGGGGATTCAACTTTTGCCGGAATCTTTTCTTCCTTGATCATACTGCGAAGAATGGTTCTGGTTAAAACCCTGCCCATTTCAATAGGGTTGCCGTTCATAGTGGCTGTAATAAGGCCGTCCTTTATGCTCTGAAGGCCGTCCCTGCTTCCGTCAAGGCCAACAATGAAGATTTTACCCTGTTTCCCCTTATCTCTTACAGAAATTCCGGCGCCAATAGCCATTTCATCGTTCAAGCAGAAAATGGCATCAAGAGCATGGTGTCTATTAAGAATACCTTTTGTAATCTTTTCCGCTGTTTTTCGCATCCACTCAGCGGACGTTTTTTCAACAACTTTTATTCCGGGATATTTCTTTACTATATCAAGAAATCCCTTTGTTCTGTCAATCGAATCATTTTCAGTAACAACACCCTCAAGTATTGCAACCTTACCTTTCCCTCTTAAAATGCGGGCCAGGTACCTGCCGACTTTCCTGCCTGCTTCCCTCTGGTCATAACCCACGTGCGAAAGGACCCTGCCCTTTGGCGACATTTTAAAGCTCATCAGATTAAAACCAAAGACGGGTATTTTCATTTCATTGGCTTTCTTTATATATTTCCCGGGGTTTATCTTACTGCATAATGCTATAACATCAGGTTTTGCCGCCAGGGCCTGTTTGATGCCTTCCTCGTGGGACTTGAAATCCAGGTCGTCAGTGCCTCCGAATAACAGGAGTTCTATGTTCCCGGCATCTTCAATGATTTCCCTCATGCCAAGAAGAACGAAAGAATAAAACGGGGTTGAAATGGCAGGGGGGATAACCGCCAGCCTGGTGGATGTATGAGAAGTTGTCACATAGGAAAGAACACGGTTGCCATTTTCCTTTTTAGCCAGAGACAACGCTTCCCTGGTTCTTCCCATTAATTTAGATGTATTCAAGGCGTTCTCAGGATAATTCGCAATCCCGATGGATAGGGTAACATATATTATTTTATTGTTTTTATCATGAAAAGCAGTCTGGGCCACTTTTTGCCTGACTGATTTCAATATTGATATGGTTACCCTTTTAATGGTATCGGGAAAGATTACCCCGATTTCATTCTTACCCAGTATACAGATTGGGAAATATGCGCGAATATTCTTTTTCACTACTTTTGCTATTGAGTGTATTATTGAATTTACTCCTGCCGGGCCGCATAACTTTGATACCCTGGCAAAATTATCAATACTTATCACTGCAGTGCATACGGAAATACTGCTTCTGCTTGCGCGCAGGACTTCCTTGGCAATCAAATCATCAAAGGACTTCTTATCATAAATCCCGGTTTCTTTATCAATTTGATGCGCAGTTTCAATTGCCATGTTTTTTCTTGTTTTTTTCATTTTTCCTCCTATAAATTTAGAATCATGGTAAGTTTAACAAAACATTCAAGTATTGTCAAATGTTTTCTGAAATTTTGCCATTCAAAGATAATAATAATATTTTTTATGCGGGGACAGTCCCTTATTGTTTTAAAAATCTGTTTCAATATTCATTATATTATTGCTTTCTTCCCATGATTTTCATAATGATATAATAAAACACCGCGATTACAGCGGTAAATTTAAATACCTTCAATACTGACCGCAAAAACCTATTGTCATCCTTGATAACCTCATCCGAATCATCCATGATTGAAACGGAGCCGGCTGATTCCGGGCTTTTCCCGCTTCCCGCGGCCGTCTCTTCCCCGTTCTCCGTTAATTCAGCTTTTTCAACACTTTCATCTTCTTCCTGCCCCCCTCCCGTATTTTTCGGAGGGCCATGATAATCCGACAGTATTTCCCTGGCTCTCTTTTCATCTTTCTTGAGAACCGTTATCTTGACCCCGCCCAGCGCCGTTGAATAAAACGGCATGGTCCCGATAAGATACTGGTCTTTTATAAAAACCTGTATGCCGTCCCCTTCAAGAATACCCTTAATCATACCTGCCTCTAAAACTTCCCCCGCGGAATATACCTGAACTAACCCCGTTAATTCAGCTGCCGGTTCTTCCTTTTCCCTGTTTGTTTTTTCCGCCAGCTTCCGGACAATCTCTTCAGGCGGTTTTCTTATCCCTCTTTCCTTCAGTATACCCTTAATAACCTCTATTGCCTCTTCATTATATTTATCATTTTCCAGGTAAGCAATTTCAATCAATTTATCGTTATTATAATTCAGGTATATTTCCCTTAATTCATTTTTATCCATGCTCATTTTCCGGTTCCCCTGTTTTTCTGTTTTGCCATATCCTCAAGTATCCTTCTGGATTCATCATATCCCGGGTTGATATCAAGAGCCATGCTTAACTCATTTTCGGCTTCCCTCAGTTTTCCCTGGTTATAATAGCATATACCCAGCCCCCTGTGCCCTCCCCCCCAGCGGGGACTGGCTTTAATCGCTTTTCTGAACACTTCCTCCGCTTTTTTATATTTTTTCTGAACGAGATACAACGACCCGAGGTTATTTAATGCCGTTAAATCATTCGGGCCTGTCTTTAACGCCTGCCCGTACATTTCTTCCGCTTCTTTATACTTGCCCTGCCTGTAGTACATGACCCCAAGGTTATTGTACGTCTTGTGACTGTGGCTCTTTATTCCCAGTGATTTCATGTACATCCGCCTGGCCTCCTCATACCTTCCCAGGTTGCTGTACAGGCTTCCCAGGTTGTTGTATGTATTCGGGTCGTCAGGATTAACTTCTATTGCCTTCTTCAAATGAGCTTCGGCTTCTTCATGCTTCCCCCGGCTGCTTAACTTTACGCCCATATCATTATGGGCTACATGGCTATTATCGTTATATTTAAGCGTTTTTTGCAGGAGCGCAATGTCGCTCCCGTAATCAACATTTCTTGCCAGGGTATGATATGAATAAAACAATACGATAATAATACCGATAATTAACGGCATCTTCTTCCTCCCCGCCGAAAGCGCCGATAATGAATTTACCAGGGCCGCCAGGAGCAGGCAAAAGGCAACCGACGGAAGGTATAAATAACGTTCCGCAAGCAGAGACCAGTTTAAGAAAGGAATTATGTTTAAGACAGGCAGCAGGGTTACCATAATCCAGAAAACACAGAATGACACTGTTTTATTCCTTTTTAACGCTTTCATGATAACAACAACCATTATGAACAGTAACATAAAAGCCAGTAAAACCCCCGGCTCGAAAAATGTTTCCGATGTTTTAAAATAATAATCCGTATGCAGGTTAACCGGTAACACGAGCAGTCTCAGGTAACCGGTAAAAACCTTGCTCATGGTCAGAATGTTTGTTAAGAATCCGCCTCCCGCATAACCGGCAACCGACCTGCCGTGGTGAGTGAGGACAAAGAACCTTATGAACAGGTAAAAAAACGTTATGCTGAAATAACCCGACAGTGAAGCCAGCTGCCTGCCAAAGGGTTTCCTGTCTTTTTCAGGAGCGTAACACATATTGAACGCCAGGAGGATAAGGGGGAAAACCACTGCAACCTCCTTGGAAAACAGCGCAAGGAAATAGAAAACAAGAGAAGCTGCTTTCCGGAAATACCCGGCATTCCTGATATAGCAGTAAAGGGATAAAAGAAGGAACACGCTGACCAGTATATCCTCATTGTAACTTATAACCAGGACTGCTTCAGTGTGCGCCGGATGAACAATGAACAGCAGGCCCGCCAGGAAGGGTATAATGGTACCAGGGAACAACAAGCCCGCCAGCCTGAAGACCATTATCCCGCAGAAGGCATGTAATAACACATTAAACAACCTGTACAGGGACGGGTTTAAATCCGCCAGGAAGTAA
>JAUXBS010000188.1 GCA_030619245.1 Clostridia bacterium
ATGGCTTTCCCAGATAAGCGCGGGCGCAGAACATTACGGGGTTACAGTAAAAATCAATTCAGGTTCGGCTAAAAATAATATTACAAAAATATTACTTGATAATTAAATCTTTATATGGTAAATTGATTATATGAGAAAATTGACTGTATTGTTTTTGTCATTGTTACTGTTGACAGCTGCAAAATTCCCTTCAAAAATAAAACTTGTTTACTCCCCGGAACAGGGAACTTACAGTAAATACGAATTAAAGGTAAAATCCGTGCTGACAATGAACAATGCGGGGTTGTCGGCATTAAACCTTAAGATGCCGGGTTACACCAACCACCTGTATTTCATGTTTACCGATAGAATTGATTCTGTGGACGAGTCCGGGGTAATCACAGAAACAATAACTTATGATGACTTCCGCCTTGAACAGGAGATTATGGGAGTGAAGACTCCCCTGGACGCTGATTTTGATTTAAAGGGAAAGAGTTTCACAACAACCGTAACAAGTGACGGTAAACTGAAGGACACAAAGGGGCTTGACATCCTTGCCCCGGCCCTTAAGAACCTTAAACTTGACAACATGTTCCTCCAGATAAGGCCTGCTTTCCCCGAGGAAGAAATAAAAATTGGCGCTACCTGGGAAAACGAAACGGAAACTAAACTGCCGATAAAAACCAGCATAGTCAGGACAAGCATGAAAACCAGGTATTCCCTGGACGGATTTGAAAAAATTGATAAGCGCAACTGCGCCGTGGTGGGAATATCGCTGGAAATAAAAACAGAAACAATCCCGGTACAGCGGGAAAAAGAAGACTTCGTTATTGAAGTGAACCTGTCCGGCACCGGCAAGGGTAAAATATATTATGATTACAGGCAGAGTAAAATAATATCATCTAATATTACCATGAGCCTTGAAAATAAAATATCAACAATATCCCCGTTGGGAATAAGCAATCTTGACACGAACCAGGCAATTGAAATGGATTTAAAACTAACAAAGGAAGGGAGGAAGAAAAATGAATAAAAAATATTTATTTTTTGTTCTGTCGGCAGTGGTTCTTATTGGAATGACCGGGTGCAGCTCTCCGGAATTTGCTTCATCTTCACCGGAAAATAATGCAACCGGAGTATCGGTATTCGCGGGACAGGGGCTGGACTTCAGCACGAATACCATTTCCGTGACTTATGATGTGGCCGTACAGCTTGAATACAGTTCACAGGCAACCATCGACCCCGCGCCCATAGCAGTATCTTCCGCCGCTGCGCACGGCGGCACACTGAAAATAGCCGTACCCTCTTATGATTCAGAAACTGTATATCTTTACTACAGTACCGACTATAAACTCACAAGCGGAATGGAACATACAGTTATCATAGAAAGCATCTGGAACAGAAATGATTTCATGGGAGCGAGTAACCGGAGTGATACGGACCAATTCACGTTCACAACAGAATAGAATGTATTGTAATAATATCTAGTCAATAATGCCCGGTTATATTTACCGGGTATTTTTGACGGTAAAACCACATGTTCTGCACATATAATAAGGTAGCAATATATTGAAAAAAAACTACGTTTATCCAAAGAAATACGATGTTATCGTGGTTGGAGCCGGCCATGCCGGCTGTGAAGCGGCGCTTGCCGCCTCAAGAATGGGTTTTGCGACCTTGCTTCTATCCATAAACCTTGATACCATTGCCCAGTTGTCCTGCAATACCTGTATCGGGGGTGTTGCCAAGGGCCAGATAGTAAGAGAAATTGACGCTCTTGGCGGCGAAATGGCAAAGAATACCGACAATACCGGTATTCAGTTCAGGATACTCAACACGAGCAAGGGGCCGGCTGTGCGGTCCCCCAGGGCGCAGTGTGACAAGAAACTGTACCAGTTCACTATGAAGCATACGATTGAACGGCAGGATAACCTGGACCTGAAACAGGGCGAAGTCATAGAAATCGTCGCTAAAAGCGGGAAGGCCTGCGGCGTTATAACCAATCCCAACACCCGGTATACCGGGAAAGCGGTTATTGTCACTACCGGGACTTTCCTCAAGGGTGTAATCCATATAGGCGAGAGCATATTCAAGGCAGGCAGGGGCGGTGAATTTCCCGCAAATTACCTTTCTAACTCTTTGCATAAGCTCGGCTTTGAAATAAAGCGGCTTAAAACAGGTACTCCTCCGAGAGTTAATTCAAAAAGCCTTGACTACTCCAGGCTCATACAACAGCCGCCTGACAGGCGCCCTGAACCTTTTTCTCATTTTACAGACAGGATAAGGCAGAAACAGCTGTCCTGCTGGCTCGCTTATACCAATACAAGAACGCATAGTATTATCGCCGCCAATTTCCACCGGGCGCCATTATTCTCGGGACAGATATCCGGGATAGGGCCTCGCTACTGCCCTTCTATAGAAGATAAAGTCAGGAAGTTCCCTGAAAAAACCCGTCACCAGTTATTTCTGGAACCCGAGGGTTATAACACTGAAGAAGTATACTGTAACGGCCTTGCCACAAGCCTGCCTGTTGATGTACAGGTAGAAATGCTACACAGCATAAAAGGGATGGAAAAGGCGGAGATCATGCGGCCGGGTTATGCAATTGAGTATGACTTCTGTCCCCCTACACAGTTGAAACCCACTCTTGAAACCAAGAAGGTTAAAAACCTCTGGTTTGCAGGACAGCTCAACGGTACCTCCGGATATGAAGAAGCAGCCGGGCAGGGCATCGTGGCGGGGATAAACGCCTGCCTGAAGCTTTCCGGCAGGGAACCCTTCATACTTGACCGTTCTGAAGCGTATATAGGGGTATTGATAGATGACCTTGTAACCAAGGGGGTTCTGGACCCCTACAGAATGTTTACTTCAAGGGCTGAATACCGTCTGCTCCTGAGGACGGATAATGCTGATCTTCGTCTTATGAAATACGGCCATGCGTTCGGGTTGATTTCTAAAAAGAATTTTAAACTATTTATAGATTATAAGGAAAAGGTGAAGAAAGAAATCGCAAGGCTTGAAAAGGAAATAGACCCCGGGAAAAAAATACCCCTGGCCCGGTTAATCAGACAGGGAAAGTTTCCCCTGGACAAGGCCCGTAGAAAAACCGGGAGGAAAATAAAAACCAGGCAGTCCGGAGAAAAGCCTGAAGATACCTATATAGCTACTCCCGAAAGAATTCATTACGAGGCTTTTGTAGAAATCAAGTATGCCGGATATATAAAACGGCAGATAGCTGATGTAGCAAGGCACAGGAACCTGGAAAAGAAGAGGATTCCGGATAATATGGACTATTCAAAGATGCAGGGGCTTCTGACTGAATCAAGGCATAAGCTCACAGAAATAAGGCCTTTATCCATAGGCCAGGCATCAAGAATCTCCGGAGTTACCCCGGCAGATATAGGCATACTGTTAATACATCTTGAAAAACGCCGGA
>JAUXBS010000010.1 GCA_030619245.1 Clostridia bacterium
AAAGCTTTTAATAATGTCCCTATCGAACTGGAATTAGGATTATACCCAAGTTTAACTTTAAGGATTTTTCCTTTTTTCATTTTTATGGATTTCACTATTTTTTCCTTTCCAATTCAACTTATAAAGATAATACTATTTACTCATGGTATATTTTCTGATTTATTTATATTCTCAAGAGCGGTTTTAGCGGATTCCATTTGAGGGTCTATTTCCAGGGCTTTTTTTAGTTCAGCCCTTGAACTCTTACTCATACCCTTATTGCTGTAAACAGCGCCAAGCATGTAATGCGCTTCCGCTGAATTCTTTTCAATTTTGAGTATTTTCCTGCACATGTTTATTGCCTTATCGTGCATGCCCCTTATATTGTATATAAAACCCGCTCCCTTGAGCGCCTCTACAGAATCAGGGTTCAAGCTTAAGGCTTTTTCATATCTTAACAGGGCTCCGCCGTTATTTTCTCTCCTCATGCACTCCTCAGCCATTTCAATGTAAGTTTTTTCCAGTTCCACCGTGAAACGCTCCACCAGGTACCCCGCCAGCCTGTCTAACGGGTTCATCTTTAAAACCTCACGGTATTTACCAAACCATAGTTCCTCCCTGTGATTATTCCAATAGGCAACGTCAGCAGGAATGCTTATACCTCTTGTCTTAATCCATAACTGCAATTTTGATTCAACTTCAGCCGCTTCCCCTTCATTCTTCCCGGGTTGGGCCAGGAATGGAATAATAGTGTCCATATATCTACTGTCCGGGACAATAATGCTTGACGCCGGGCTTACAGTTCTTTCAAATTCGGAGTAAGGGTTATTATCCGTATGAGCCCTGGCCCCTTTAATATAGGTATCCATTATATCCTCGCTCATAATACACCTTGACAGGAGCAGGTACGGGTCATTTAAATAAACGCTTCCCAGGTCCTTCCCGGCTTTTTCATCCTGGATTTTATTGCTGAACCGCTCAAAATCAATTTCCAACCTGCCGTTTAAACCTATAAGCACATAATGGGCAGGGTTTACATACCACATATATGTGTGGGGAAAGACCAGCTTAAAAGATTTTAACAACCCCTTGAACTCCTGCTCCTTCAGCCAGGTTGACGGCATCCGCTGGCACATTATGCCATCCTCAGCCAGGTGTTTACTGCACAGTTCATAGAATTCCTTTGTATAAAGATTGGGGCTTTGCTTCACATGAACGGCATTTGATAATATTATATCATAATCCTTATCTGTCATAAGCAGGTGGTTCCTGCCGTCCTCTATTATAAGGTTTAACCTGGGGTCATCCATCACATTATGATTTACGTCTGAGAAGTATTTATCAGTTTCAAGTTCCTCCGAAACAGTTTCCACGCAGTCCACAGTTTCCATTCCGGGCTGCATTAGTGAATATGACGTAACTCCCAGTCCATATCCAATAACAAGCGCCCTTTTTGGGCCCTCATGCAGTAAATAAGGCAGGTAACTCAGCATGAAATGGGCCTGCAGGCTGTCTATTGAAGCAACTGCCTTGCGGGCGCCGTTGACATTGAGCGTTTTTACGCCTTCGGGGCCCTGCATTACAGCCACGGTACTCGTGGCGCCCTCCCTGTAATGAAGCAGTTTGTTTTCCGCGCTCTTTCCTGAAAATACAGCGGATGATAAGATAAGCGACTCGCTCCCGGGGGTATAAACAGCGCTTAAAACGATAAACAGAACCATTACAGCCAGCACTGCTTTCTTAACATTCCTGTGAAGGCCCGGGTTTAAGAATAATAAGAATACCCCTATTGAAATATTGATAAATGCTGTCAAAACCAGGCTCTTTGCAATACCTATAAGAGGTATCAGTATAGAACCGCAGACAAAAGAACCAATAATGGTTCCTATGATATTTATTGAATACACGGCCCCAACTGTTTTACCGAGCTTCTTCAATCCCGAGGAACATATCCTTATCACAACAGGGAAGGCAGCCCCAAACAGAAAAGCCGGGACAAACACGATAAGGAACGTACCAATAAATCCCGCCGTTATAAACGCCACCCAGCCCCCTCCAAGTTTAAGCCAGGCATTATCAATTACAGGTCCTATTCCAATCAGCATAAAAGTTGAGAAAACAGCGTATACCCCGATGATTATTTCTATTACACCAAGGATGGTCAGCAAATCCTTCCTGGAATCAACAATCCCGGCGAACACAATACTGCCCAGGGCAAGCCCGGCAAAAAATGTTGTCAGCGTTAAACTGAACGCATAGGAGTGAATGGGCAGGTAAAAAACCAGGCTCCTGGCCCAGAGCGCCCTGTATGCAAGGGCGCAGAATCCCGAAAGGGCAAAAAAGCACATCACGGTATAAATAATACCGGTGGGCTCCTTCCTGCCTCCGTCTTCAAACATTTCCTCAGGGGTTTCCCGGGTTGACTCCTCCGCAGGAATGAAATTGAGGAACACAATGCCTATAATCAGATTAACGGCAGCAGCAAGCCATATGCAGCCATTAACCCCTATTACCCTGATTAAAAAGAACCCTGCCAGGAAGCAGCCAATAACGGCCCCAAGAGCATTAATTGAATATAACCTTCCCGTATCAGCGCCGATTTTTTCACTCTTCCTCGCGAACATCCTGCTGACAACCGGAAGAGTGCCGCCCATAAGGGTAGCAGGAACAATCAATACCAGGAATGAAAGCATGAACCTGATTACATTGAGCAGGTAGCCGGGCGGGGAAAACTCCCTGAATATATACACATAAACATCTTCTGTCAGTGAAAACAAAACAGGCACAAGAAGGGCAAACAACCCTATCCCTGCCTCCAGCCAGCCGTAAATCCTGGCCGGTTTCCTGCTCCTGTCAACAAGCCTGCCAAAATAAAAAGACCCTAATGCCAGCCCGGCCATATAGGCGGCAAGAACTGTACTTACCGCAAATGCGGAAACACCAAAAACCTGGCCAAGCAAGCGGGTCCAAATAACCTCATAGATTAAAGCGCATACTCCTGAAAGAAAAAATGTAACCAGCATTATTGACCTGGCTCCGTCCTTATCCGCATTCCTGTTCACTTGATTATTACCTTTCCCTTTTATCTCTTTTTTTCAAGCTTAAAAACCGTACTGCAGTCTCTTGGCGAGGATTTCAGGCAGGCCTGCCTGAATAATTTCTTTCTGTGTCTACTTTATATCGTAAGGCAATTTTTTTATCCTGACAGTGCCGGCACTGTCATCATAGATGCCAAAACTTGCCCTGTTGTCCGTGCCCCCCCTCGGCTGTCCAACGCTTCCGCAGTTTATCATGTACTTACAGGACGGCTTGATTTCTATTATGTCATTGTCCTTCAATCGCGGTGATTTTATTTTGCCTCCGGGTTCGTACCGGATGAAATACTCTGATATATGGGTATGGCCTATCAGGCACACGTCAGGTTCTATAAAAGGTATATTATCCTTAAATACCGTTTCACTGGTAACATATTCATTGACAGGGTTTCTTGGGCTGCCGTGGACTATCATGAGCTTCCTGTTTTTGACCGTTTTCCGCAGGCTCTTAATCCATTTTATATTGTTTTCATTTATTTCCCCGGCTGTCCATTTCATTGCCTCCCTTGCGGCAGAGTTATAATTATCCATTTTATCAGAACCCAGAACAGCCCATTCGTGATTGCCAATCACATTCAGGCAGTTTTTCAAACTTCTTACCAGTTCTACGCATTCATTCGGCTTTGCTCCATAACCGACAATATCTCCAACGCAAAAATAACCATCAACCTTCTCTTCATTTGCTAAATAGTCAATGACCACCTTAAACGCGTTAAAATTGGAATGAATATCTGATATTATTCCGTATTTCATGATTTATATTGTTTATATGCGTATGTTTTTAGCTGCCGCCTGGAATACATCAGAGCAGGTAAACATCAGCATTTGACAATCAACCGATAACTTCCCCAGCAAGGCAAGGGCTTTTTCCCTCCTTGTTTCATCAAAGTAAACAAACGGGTCGTCAAGCACTATCGGCACATGCTTGTTGTGGGATATTATCCTTGAGAGAACCATTCTGAAGGCAAAGTACAACTGATCCCCGGTACCCATACTCAGTTCTCCGGTGGAAACCAGCCCTTCTTTTTCAACGGAAGAAACCTTAATATCAAAATTCTTGTTCCCTATTTCTATGTGGCTATACTTGCCGCCCGTTATATTCTTAATAAGGTTTTCCGTTTCAGTTCTAAGTTCCGGTATCAATTTTTCACGGGTTTCCCCGCTGGCTTCTTTCAGTAATTCCACGGCTATACCGCAGGCATTTGCCCTCTTCCTGTAAGCTTCAATCCTCTGCTCAGCCCAGCTTATGCTGTCAACCGTTTCCGCCTTACCGGTATTTACCACTGTCTGAAACACCCTTTCATCCGCCTCCATGGATTTCCGTTCATTAAGCAGGCTTTCGTATTCGGCATTCATTTTTTCCAGCAGTTTTTCATAACCGAGCCGCTGCGTGGGGTTTATGTTGTACTTTTCAATTTCCCTTATTAACTTCTCAATATTGAATACTTTCTGCATCTGTTCCTGTTCATCTTCTTCAAGCTTTTCATCCCTTTCTTCACCCGCAAGAACTTCCAGTTTCGCCAGCAGGACTTCCTTTCTCTGCTTGAACCTGCGTTTTGGCGACAGCATGAACATCAATATTAAAATAATGCCCCAGGCCCATCCGGCAACACCCTCAATTATCCTTCCTGCTGAGAAAAGCGCTGAACCAAAAACGAACAGCGCCGCTCCGGTTATAAGAAACACCGGGTTTATCCTGTATATTAACTTGTTTACAGCCTTCTCGTTTTCCTTCAGATTATCCTTTATCCTTACCACCTCACTGACCTTGCGATGCAGCTCAAGCCTTTTTGCCGCCTCTTCCGTTTTTGATTCCCTGAGGGACCTGTACTTCTTATTGCCTTCAAGCATCTCCCTGTAATTATTGATTTCTTCATTCTTTTCCTTCATCTTCTTATTGACCTTATTAAGAACCCTTCTTGTTTCTTCCAGTTCCACAACTTTACTCAGGTTATCCCTCAAAACCCGGTTCTCTTCCTCAAGGCACCCTATTGCGCCCCTCTGCATATTGATATCCGGAGAACGGCTCCTGCCGTTAATATTTTTCAATTCCTCTTCCAGCGCGGTTATCGCCTGCTTTGAAGTAATACGCTCCCTTGACCCGGAAATAAGGCCTATTATTATTTCCTTGATCCTGGCGCCTTCGCCTGTAATCCGTACCATTTCCCCCTGGTCCAGGCAGAATATGTTTCTGAACACCCTTTCGTCATCCACCCCCACCTCAGAATAAATCATCTTCTGAATCCTGCTTTCATTCTCCGTGAGCACGGTCCCGTTCTTCCACAGTTCTGCCTTGCCGTTTTCCCCATATTCCTTCACAAGCTTGTATTCCTCACCGTCAGAACTTATAAAAGTCAATTCAGCCTTCCCTGTATTCCTGCCCCACCTTAACAGGGACTGGCCTGCGGTAGAACCCGGTTTTACGAACAACAGCTTTACAAGACAGTCCACTATGGTTGACTTGCCTGATTCATTAGGGCCGCTGATTATGTTCAGCCCTTTACTGAAAGTTATAACCTTGCTCTGGAAACGCTTTATATCCGTCATTAACAGTTCTTTAAGTATCAATTATATCTTCCCCTCGTCTAAAGCCTTTACCCCGAGGCGCAGCGCATATTCATAATCCTTTTTCTCCTCCTCGGGCAGGGAATCTATCTTTTTGATAAGTTTCCCCACGAACAAGCCTTTGACGGTATTCCCGTCCGGCAGCGCCCTGAAAGGTATTATTGTCCTGTCCTTCCATATCACATGGAAGAAAGTATTATCCTCATCAAAGTACCCGGACGCCTTCCTGATCATATTATCCAGGTCCGCATTGACCGGGGGCGTTCCCCTGAGGGTAACTCTCAGGATTTTGTCTTTCCCGGCAAGGGGCTTTAATTTTCCTATCAGGTCTTCTTCGGTCAGGAGCCCCTCGCATTCAACCTCTGTTTCATTCATTTCATACTTCTGTTCTATCCTGACAGGGTCTATTGAAACCTCTCTATCAAGCAGCCTTACCAGGAGCACGTGCTTCTCTTTTCTTTCCTCAAAATCAAGAAGAACCGGTGAGCCGGGATACGCGGCCTTTGGCTTTGTATCAAACGGGTAGTACGAATGGTAATGCCCCAGCGCCACGTAATCAACCTTCATTACATTGATTTCCTCTTTAGTGATGGGGAAATATTTTTCATTCCTGGCCCAGGGCACCTGCACGGAACCGTGCGCCATGATAACTTTGTTCCTGTGTGAATTATCCGTTTTAAGTTTGACATCCCTCATTATATGCCTGCCTGAATCGGCAGTATCATTTGCCGCCCCGTAAACCGTCAGGTTCGCGCCGGGAAGGTTTTTGCCGGAAAATACCGGGGATTTGAACACGTGCACGTTTTCAGAAAACACCTCCCTGTTCCATACTGATACAGGGTCATTAAAATCATGGGTCCCGGGAGTTATCAGCACGCTTATCCCATCCTTTTCAAGGTTTTCAAACTGCTCCTTTACCACCTCAATGGTTCCCGGTGACGGCTTGTCGTTATCAAAGAGGTCACCGGCTATCAGGACCGCCCGGACTCCCTCCTTCCCTGCAAGTTCCATGACATGCACGAACCTGTCAAGGATTTCCATCCTTCTCATGGTCCCCTTTACCCCCGGGAAGCCTTTAAACCCACGGTCCAGGTGAAAATCCGCAGTATGTAATAACCTGATTTCTTTCATGTGTAATTCCCTGAAATCACTTATTAACTACAGTATTAATGGGTCAGGTCTCAACATTTTACAAAAGCTAAATTAGTCTATAAATTAATCATCTGCCAATAATCAGGTCTATTATATAACATTGCTTACTGCTACCTTTTGTTAAATGTCGAGACCTGACCCCATAATACTCTGCCTGATTTTATCAAGCGTCTTCCACTTCATCCTTGTGATTCCCTCCGGGAACCTCCCGTTACTGTCATGGTACCTCTTCAGAAAATCCACGGTCTTCCTGTCCGAAGGGTATCCCGAACCGAAATCTTCATACGACTGTTTTATCCTGTCAATCACATTATCCCTGTGGACCTTTGCGATAATTGACGCCGCTCCCACAACAGGAAATTTCTTATCGGCATTATTTTCACCTACAACCTTTAAACTGCTGTTCTTAAACTGCTGTTTGATTATGTCATTATACCGGCCGATGCCTTTCCCGCTCACAGGGACGTCCAGGTATACCGTACCGGGCTTGTGCTTAGCTATCATACTGATTGTTCTATCCAGTCCTATTTCGTTAAGGTTCTCCCGGTCTATCTCCCGGGGCTGGATTTCAATAACCGTGTAGTCGCACACCGTTTCCCTGAGCTTCTTCGCGAGCTCTTCCCTTTTTGCGCGGGTTAACTCTTTTGAGTCCCTGACGCCCATGAGCGTCATTTTTTCGCTGTCTTCTATATCACAAAGAACGCCGCAGAAAACCATAGGGCCTATTACACAACCCCTGCCTGCCTCATCAATGCCAAGTATTTTCATTTAACCGTTAACCCTTTTTTGTATTATGTTTTATTATTATATCATATTTAATAAGCACTACAATATATTTTTTAAGCTTTTCCGGTTTTATTATAATAAATTAATACATGTTTTTATGATTATATTGTAGACAATTAAAGGAATTTGGGGTATAATTAAACATATGGAGTACAATGACATGAAAAAAACTCTATTTTGGAAGCCAAACAGGGGCTACCTGTCAAAACAAATAATTTTGATTAAAGCGCTTACAACGGTTATGCTGATTGTAGCTCTCTTCCCTTTCTATTCAGTTGCCGGATTATTCGGGAACAATATAAGTTATGCCAGTATTGTTGGAATTGCGCCTGTCTTAAGAATCTATCATTCCGATACAGTCAATAATTTCAGTACAACCGCCGGATTTTCACTTCAACTCGGGGTTGGAAAACAGGATATAGAAGATATGTTCCCCGACCCCGGGACAATATACCTGAATATAGACTTACCTCTAACCAATTTTGAAATTACAGGCTCAGACATGAACTGGTGGGGTTCAACCGGAGACGGTGTATCCGGACTTAATGTAGACCTGTTATATGAAACCGGCATGAGAATATCGGATAGAATAATGCCCTCCGCATTCATCGGGTACAGCATTGCGAATATCAATGATATGTATGACGAGTCAAAGTTCCTGTCCGGCGGCGGGCCGTGCCTGGGAGCGGGAATTAATATATTCATATTAGAATCCACATCGTTATATTACCGCTGCAGCGCCAGTATTATCAACCTCAAACCATACCCGGCAGGAGACCGTTTCACCGTAACTTCTGTAGCCCATTGCGCCGGAGTAAGGTTTTACAGTTATTTTAAGCCCCTAGATGTATTTTTTAATACGCTTACTTCCATCGTCGCTCCGAAATCATATGAAGACGATGACGATAATGATAATGATGATGATGATGATGACTGCGATGTAAAGAAACCGAAGAAAGATAAAAAGCCAAAAAAGGATAAGAAACCAAAAAAGGAAAAAAAGGAAAAAAAGACGAAGAAAGAAAAGAATGATGAACAATAAAAAAGGAGGTAATAAAACCATGAAAAAAACAGTAATAATGACATTACTTGTCATTGGCCTTGCGGCATTCCCCCCCTGTGCCCAGGCAAAGATAAAGCTGGGGGACTTTATTAAAATAAAATCCAATGACGAGTATACTAAAAAGAAACCATTAACTCCCCAGCAGAAATTAAAAGCCCAGGATAAATCATTAAGATCACTTAGAAAAGCAAAAGCAAATTACGAGAAAACAATAGAAAAGTGCAGTAAAAACATAATGGCATTGCAGTCCGGCATTACGGATGACAACCGGGCAAAGAGCGAGAAATCGATAAAGAAGGACGAAGCAAAAATAGCTGTGTATGAAAAGAAAATAATTGCCCTTGATAAAAAGATAGCGAAGATGGAAGTAAAACTTCAGAAAATGATGGACAAGGAAGAAGTGAGACAGCAGAAATTATTCGAAAAAGAAATGGCAAACCTGGAGAAAAGAAAACTCAAACAGCAGGAAAGACTAATGAAAAGGCAATAAGGAGATTTATTCTTCTTCACGAATCCCTTATGGGCATTGCCTTCTTTATTAAACTCCAGGTATGTTTCATCAGTAATCCTGCGCCATGCAGGACAAGTTAATTATGTAAGGTCAGCGGAGAAAGTTTTAAGGCGCTCCTGTCTTTCAGAAATGCTCATTTCCAATTAGTTATGCTTTCTCTGCTGGAATTATTTATACTTCGTTTTAATTTCTGCCTGTATTTCCCGGGGGTTTTTTTCAATATTCCCTTTAAATACCTTATCTGGTTTTCTATAGCCTTCTGATAAAGATCCTCACTTATGCCATACCTCATCTTTAAATGCGGGGTAATATATTCATGCATTTTCTTATAATCATTTGCTAATCTCATCTGTATGAAACCATAAAATATTATGGTCTTCTTCAGCAGGTCCAACTCTGATTCATAGCCCGGGACCTTACCTTCCTTGAATTCATGGTAAAGAAGCAGCAGTTTCTCAAGGTAATTTCTGCCCGCCATCTGACCGACCATATCCGCTGTCCCGAGCATAAGGCCAAGGATTTCCTCTGCCCTGTCATGGAATCTTATCGCCTTAATATCAGTCGTTAATCCCGTACAACTTATCATGTTCCTTGCGGATATAAAATCACTCCCGGATAAACCTATCTTACGGAAGTATTTTTCTATAAAATCAATGCTCCTTAATATATGTTCCTTCGTATACTTGGCGCCTGTTCCCTTTGAATCGCTTTTTTTCTGTATGAACCCGCTGTCATGAAACAACATTGCAATCAGCGAAATACGCACCCTCTTGAGGGGGAGTTTCCTCTTCCTTTCAAGATTATAGCCGTCTATCATTCTTGAAAGAGCCAGGAGGGTATCAGTGGTATGTGTCTTATCGTGGTATATGGTGTTACACGAGCGGTAACCGGGATAATAACCGTTAAACAAAGCCAGGAAATCATTATATACTATTCTTATCTCCCTGAACGCGGCTATTGGATATGACCTGATAAAATTATTCTTGACCTCCTCAAACACCGCATCGGGAGAATTCATGTTGACAAGCCTTGCAAGTTGTAACCTTCTTGCTTTTTTACTTGTTTTTTTCATCAGCCGGAATATCCTTTTTACTTTCTTTGTTTATAAAACATTATACCTCAAAAAATCCGCTCTTGCAACCTATTTTACCCATTATTCTGAATTTCAATGTCACCCCACATGCCTATCGTGCCTTCTATTACAATCATCACCCCCGTGATTTCATCTATACTCTTTGCAAAATCAATACCCCTCTGGATATCCCTGCCTGTCTTAATAATGTTCCCCGTTGCCGTTGCTACAGCATCAGCAATCGGGGGAGACGGTGACATTATCACCACGGTATCCGCGTTTCCAAAACTCAGGGAATGCCCTATTTTGCCTGATGACGCGCATATACCGCGGTAACTTTCAGATGGTTTAATACTGAGAACAAGTTTTTTATCAATTCCTTTATTGCCCGTATATAACCCTATTTTTCTTTGCTTACTTGATTTTATAAATATATCCCCGCCATTTTCAATTATTACCTGGCCGGAGTGCTCAAGCAGGTCTTTTCCCACGTACTCGGCAATCACCCCGGCGACTGCCGCCATTGGCCCGACTCCCGCCTTTCTTGCGGCAGCAGCCATGTCCCTTACTATCTGCGGGGCGTCTTTATCCACCTTACAGGGTTTCAGGGCGCCCGCAAACTTCCTGTCACTTATACTATAGGACTCTATCTGCCCCCTGTGCTTGATAATTGATGCCTCAGCAACGCCGGAAAGGTCCTTCTCTGCAAGAATATAAAGGTCTGTTTGAAGTATTTTAACTTCAAAACTGCTTAAATCATCTGTTTTGCCGTAATACCTGTATATTCTTTCTTTATAAACCATTTTCCACCTGTTTGTTTCCCTGGATTTGCAAACCTGTTTTGCATGTCAATATATCATAACGGAATTATACTCTAATGAAATAGTGAAGTCAATGAGAATATTAAGTAGTTTACGCAATATTACAGGATATCTACTTGACATAGTTCATCACTTATGGTACACTTATATCAGGAGGCAATATTATGGCAACTAAAAATCCCAGAATTAATGTAGTTATTGAAAAACCCTTATACGATGCTATAAAAGGACTTGCTCACAGGGAAGGAGTATCAATGTCTCTCAAAGCAAGGGATTTGCTCCGTAATGCATTGGAATACTCTGAGGACAACATGCTGACAAAAATAGCAGAACAGAGGGAAAAATCATTTAACAGGAAAAAGGCATTTACCCATAAACAAATATTTAAATTGAAATGATACCCTACAAAATATTATATCACCACAATATACCTGATGATATGGGTAAATTGAACCACGAACCTCGCAGGAGAGTAATCAGCGTAATAGAAAATAAAATTTCAATTTACCCGGATAAATACGGAACCCCTCTCAGAAAACCTTTAGCAGGCTACTGGAAACTCCGTGTGGGGACTTACCGGATTGTTTATAAAATCAAGCAAAATGAAATCTGGATACTGGCAATCATGCACCGAAAAGATATATACCGGTATATTGTTAAAAACAGACTTTAAAAACGGTAACGACATGCCCCCCTTCGATGGAGTTTACACTGAGCGAAGTTGTAAATACCGGGTATCATCAAAGTACCGGGCACTCAGGATTTTTAACTTGCCAAAACATGCTTTTGATGTTATAATTCTAATGACAGTATTCAGCAGTCAATATTGAGTGAAGCACAGGAGGCTTAAAATGAAAAAGTCAAAAGTTTTATTAACTCAAATATTAATACTTTCATTGTTTTTATCAGGCGGGTGCGTATTATATGAAAGTTGCGGCCCGGGCTACTATGATACCGCTTCAAGTTTAGCCATAGCGAATGCTGAGGTGACGCTTATTACAACGATGATGTCAAAAACAATAATGAATGATATAGAAAACAACAGTGTTGCGACAGGGCTTGTATCCGAAGGCGACGGTTGGTATGTTTATCCTTTAACTTCATTGATAGATATTCCTCCTCAGGTAAGAATATCCGAAGGAGAAGGGACATATGTTAACCCCACAGAAGCGGTTTGGAACAATATTACAAAAGTTGAAATAAAAAACCAGGATTCTGAATATGATGAAAATACTAATTTAGTCTGGACTAATCCCACAACCGCTCCAAAAGGCAATGGAAGTTCGGTATCCAGCGATGGTACTGCGGACGTTGAATTAACATATACTAATATTACCTATGCCACCGATGGCGACAATGCAGGTTTCCCAAACAGCGGTGAAACCGTTTTGGGTATAGATATGAAATTCCCATTATCAATGTTCTTTGGCGGGATGACAACTAAACTTACATTCAACAGTGACCTTTCAGTTGATTCAGTTGCAGACACAAAAAGCACTCCCGGATACGCTACATTATATTTTGAAGCCGTTACGCCTTATCAACAGTCACCGGGAATGATAGATACAAGCTCCTCATATAATTATGATTTAGTTTATATCAAAGATAAGAACGGGAATGAAGTTGAAATGTATGGGCCACAGCAATCCATGCAATCGCTTCCCCAGTTCCCCCTGGTACGAAGAATTAAGAAATAAGATTATTCTCAAACCAGACACTACAATAATCCTCACCACCCTTTCTCTCTTGAAAAAAGCGTAATAAATATTAATGCAAAAAACTATAATGGCCGGGAGGATCCGGATCACTATAGTTTAGTGTTGTTACCAATGCGGTATCTCGGAGTCTTTTTGCCAAATTGACCCACCCCTATTAGATATTATCGTCTATAGAAATAAAACAGGGGGTTAAAATTCGATTACAATACTGGGTTAAA
>JAUXBS010000058.1 GCA_030619245.1 Clostridia bacterium
CGGAATTAAAGCAAATCAGAAATACATCGTCTAAAATACCGTGTGTGATGGCTCCAAACTGGAGCGTTGGCATGAACCTTCTGTTTGATATGGTCGGGAGGATGGCTGAAACACTGGAGGGTTATGATGTTGAGATTATGGAAATGCATCATAACAGGAAGAAGGACGCTCCGTCAGGGACTGCCTACAGGCTTGCCGAAAATATTGCCGGAGCAAGAGGTGCGGGTAAGGTGGTTTTCGGTAGGAAGGGAAAGGAAGCAGAGAAGAATCCCGGGGAGATTGCCATACATGCTATCAGGGGCGGTGGTGTGATAGGCGACCATATAGTTCTTTTCGCCGGAGAAGATGAAAGGATAGAAATTGTTCACCGGGCGCATTCAAGGCAGTGCTTTGGGAATGGCGCTGTGAGGGCGGCGAAGTGGGTTGTTTCAAAACCGGCAGGGTTATACGACATGAAAGATGTACTTAATTTAAGGTAGGTTTCTGTGAAATATGTAAGGTTTTCAATTGAGAATAGGGTAAGATACGGTATCGTGGAAGGGGAAAAAGTAGTTGAGGTTTCCGGCAGTATCTTTGGCGAGTACAAGAAAAAGGATGTAAAGCACAACCTTTACGATGTCAAATTGCTTGCGCCCTGCCAGCCGGGCAAAATTGTCTGTGTTGGATTGAACTATGCTGACCATGCTGAGGAATTAGAACTTCCCGTACCGGATACGCCGATATTGTTTATTAAACCGTCAACTTCTGTTTTGAACCCGGAAGAGGAAATAATATACCCTGCAATGTCAGAGCAGGTGGATTATGAGGCTGAACTTGCCGTGGTTATCAAGTCAGAGGCAAGGAACGTGGAGAAAAAAGACGTCCAGGAACACATCCTTGGTTATACCTGTTTTAACGACGTTACTGCAAGAGACCTGCAGAAAAAAGATGTGCAGTGGACGAGAGCCAAGTCCTTTGATACGTTTTCCCCGCTCGGCCCGTGGATCGCTTCAGGTATCAATCCCGGCTGTTTAACCGTGGAAACATATTTGAACGACAAGCTGGCGCAGTCAGGGAACACAAAGAACATGATTTTTAAAGTGGATGAACTGGTAAGTTTCATTTCAAAGGTTATGACCCTGTTGCCGGGTGATGTTATTGCAACAGGCACTCCAAAAGGGGTTGGCCCCATGGCTGCCGGTGATATAGTGGAGATAAGGATAAAAGAACTGGGTTACCTCAGGAACTATGTCGTGGGGGGGAAGATGGCGGAACTATCAGTATTAAAATAAAAGTATTATAATTCAGGAGGTTAAAAATGTCAAATGATGTCAAGAAAGAGGAGAAGAAGAACCCGGAAGTTGTTGACTTTTTAAGCCAGCATATATACTTCAGCCGTTTTCCCGAGGACGAGAGGATTTATCTTGCCAGCAGGTTCAGTGTCAGGAATTTAAAGATGAACGACGTTATTTTTAATGATAAGGAGGTTGGCAAGACAGGTTATATTATCAAGGACGGCGGCGTGAAGATTTACAAGGAAGGTTTCCTGGGAGAAGAGCAGATTGCCCAGTTGGGTAAGGGTGATATTTTCGGGGAAATGGTACTGCTTGATGCGTTCCCCAGGTCAGCCTCTGCAAAGGCAATTTCAGATACGGCGCTTATTGAAATAACGGGTGATGTGTATGATAATTTAAAAGTGCAGAGGCCTGAAATAGCGGTTAAGATGATGGATATATTCCTGAAACTGCTTACTACACGCCTGCGTACGACAACGCTGAAATTATTCGCGCAGTTTTAAACAAAAATCCAGGGATACAAGAGGAGGAAGAATATGACACTTGAGGAACTATTAAAGCAGATGGCTGAAAAAGATGCTTCGGATTTACACCTTAAGGTTGGGAAACCGCCGATGATAAGGTTGCACGGGGATATTATCCCCTTGAATGATACCGTTCTGCAGGGCCCGGATATCAAGGAACTCCTGGGTCCGGTTGTGCCTGATTCTGCAAAGAGGGTGTTTGACAAGGAGAGGGAACTGGATTTTGCCCACAGTATACCCGGAGTTGCAAGGTTCAGGTTTAACGTGCTTCTGCAAAGGGGCAATCTCGGGGCAGTGATAAGAAGGATACCTCTTAAAATATTAACCCTGCAGGACCTGAATGCAGCTCCGATTCTTGCAAAACTGGCGCTTAAGGAGAAGGGGCTCGTGCTCGTGACAGGCCCCACGGGGAGCGGTAAGTCAACAACGCTCGCGGCCCTGATAAACCATATCAACGAGAATCGCAAGGCGCATATACTGACCATAGAAGACCCCATTGAGTTTGTTCACGAAGACAAGCAGTCGATAGTAAACCAGAGGGAGGTGGGGTCGGACACGCTTACGTTTGATGCGGCCCTTAAACACATACTCCGTCAGGACCCCGATGTGATTCTTGTCGGTGAAATGAGAAATCTTGAGACCATTGCCACTACCATAACGGCAGCGGAAACAGGCCACATGGTGTTTGCAACCCTGCATACAACCGGGGCCATAGCAACCATAGACAGGATTATTGATGCCTTTCCCCCTGAACACCAGTCACAGATAAGGAGCCAGCTTTCAATGGTTCTTGAAGGAGTGATTTCACAGAACCTGCTGCCGAAGGTAGGCGGCGGAAGGGTTGCGGTGCAGGAAATCATGGTGTGCAATTCAGCCATAAGGAACCTTATCAGGGAATCCAAGCTGCACCAGATAGCTTCCATAATACAGACGGGCAGCGCGCTGGGTATGGTTGCGTTTGATGCCGCGCTGAAGGGTTATGTCAAGGAAGGGAAGGTAACTCCTGAAACTGCCCTGGCAAAAGCCATTGACCCTGCGATTTTTAAGAAGACACTGGATTCAATGGGAATCAAGGTTGAAATGCCTGCCGATGCGTAAAATAATAGGTATGAATCAATTAAAGAAATTTCTTGAAGAAGAAGAAAATGACCCGGTTAATACCGGGATAATGATAGTCCTTGTAATCTTCTGCATGACCATTCTGTTCTGGCTCTTCTGGGCTCTCATGGTGTACAGGGGGGGGCTTTTTGAAAAAATAATTCCGTTTATTTCGGTGGTTTTCACAAAAAAACAGTTGGCGGACTATGGTTATAAGGGCTGGTATGAACAGGGGTTGTTTGAGGGCTGGGTTGTCAATGTGACGGCAATGTTTTTTGTCATAATGGGGCTGTGGTCCGCGGTTAAAGTACTAAAGAAAAGGAAGTGAGCAAATGAAATTTAACTTCAGTGACAGGATAAATAAACTACCGCCGTATTTATTCCTGGAGATAGACAGGAAGAAGAAGGAAGCAGTCAAGAAAGGGATTAGTATCATTGATTTCGGAGTTGGTGACCCTGACCTGCCGACCCCTGAGTTTATCCGGAAAAAAATGAAAGTTGCCGTTGACGATCCGGGTAACCACAAGTACCCGTTTGGAGAGGGCCTGATGGAGTTCCGGAAGGCAGTTGCCGTATGGTACAGGCATCATTTTGATGTGGAACTTGACCCCGGGACCGAGGTGCATTCCCTTATAGGCTCAAAGGAAGGTATAGGGCACCTCCCGCTTGCCTTTGTAAATCCCGGGGATATCGTGTTGTGCCCCGAACCGGGATATCCCGTCTACAACAGTGGTACCATTATTGCGGGTGGTGAGCCGTACTTCATGCCCCTTATTGAAAAGAACAGGTTCCTTCCAAGCTTAAACTCAATCCCGGCCGAGGTGGCAAAGAAGGCGGTTTTAATGTTCATTAATTACCCGAATAACCCTACGGGAGCCTGCGCCGACAGGGCATTTTTTGAAGATGTGCTGGAATTCGCAAAGAAGTATGATATTATAGTTGCTCATGATGCGGCCTATTCCGAACTGTATTACGGCGAGGAGAGGCCCCTGAGCTTCCTGGAGATTCCCGGGGCGAAGGACAACGGTATTGAATTTCATTCACTTTCCAAAACCTTTAACATGACCGGCTGGCGGATTGGCTGGGTTTGCGGTAATGCCGGTATAATCAAGGGGCTGTCCAAAATAAAAGGCAACGTTGATTCGGGGGCGTTTAATGCCGTGCAGGTTGCAGCCGTTGAAGCGCTTGAAGGGCCGAAGAAGTACACTAAAGAGATAAGGGATGTTTTCAGGGAAAGGCGTAACATCCTGGTTGACGGGTTAAGAGGCCTGGGATGGGCTGTAACTCCTCCTGAAGCGACTTTTTATTTATGGGTAAAGGTGCCGGAAACATATACTTCGGTAACCTGTGTTGCAAAACTGCTTGACGAGGCGGGTATAATAACAAGTCCGGGTAACGGGTTTGGGCCTTCGGGCGAGGGGTATATAAGGTTCTCCATAACCGTGGATGAGGACAGGATTAATGAAGCCCTCCGGAGAATGAGCAGGATAAAGTGGTGAGCAGGGCGGTTACAGGCAGGGTTTACATAGGCATTGGAAGTAACCTCGGTGACAGGCTGGAAAATATCATGAAGGCGGTTGACCAGGTTGAGAGGTATATGAAAGTTACAGCCAGGTCGGGAATCTATGAAACTGAACCGGTGGGAGGGATAAGGCAGGGTATGTTTTTAAACTGCGTTATTGAAGTCCTGACCGATATTCCGCCTCATGAGCTGTTTGACCTGTTAAAACTAACCGAAAAGGAACTTGGCAGGGTTGAGGAGGTTAAGTGGGGGCCGAGGTTGATAGACCTTGATATACTGACATACAATGATGAAGTAGTAGAAGAAAAGAACCTTACAGTGCCCCACCGGGAAATGCACAAAAGGAGGTTCGCTCTTATCCCCCTTCAGGAAATTGCTCCTGATTTTATCCATCCGGTACTCAAGAAAAAAATCCCTGAAATGCTGAAGGATATTAAGGAATCACGCGTGAAACTTTTTAAGGCCCCGGACAGCGCGCCACGATAAAATGAAAGTAATAAACAAGATTAACGATATCAGGAAGTATGTTGATTCACTGCGGAAGCGGGGAAAGACAATCGGGCTGGTCCCAACCCTGGGCGCTTTGCATGAAGGGCACTTATCCCTGGTAAGAAGAGCCCGGGAGGATAACGATGCGGTGGTTGTAAGTATATTCGTTAATCCCATACAGTTCGGCCCGGCTGAGGATTTAAAAAAATACCCACGGCCCTTCCGGCAGGACAGGAAATTGTGTGAAAAGGAAGGTGTTGATATCATTTTTCATCCTTCTGTCAGCCGGATGTATCCGGGAAAGGATTCAACCGGGGTTAACGTTGAAGGGCTGACGGATAAATTATGCGGCAGGTCGCGGCCGGGCCACTTCCGGGGCGTGTGTACCGTTGTCAGCAAGCTTTTTAATATAGTGAAGCCGCACGCGGCTTACTTCGGGCAGAAGGATTATCAGCAGTTCCTGGTTATCAGGAAAATGACGGATGATTTGAACTTCCACGTTAAACTAAGGCTGTGCCCAATCGTCAGGGAGAAGGACGGCCTTGCCCTGAGTTCAAGGAACAAGCGCCTTTCCATCAAGGAAAGACAGGAGGCGCTGTGCCTGAACCGGGCGCTGAAAGAGGCGAGGCGCCTGATAAAGGTCGGGAAGGTATCCGGGGCGGGTCTGATAATCAGCCGGATGAAGAGGATGATTAACAGCCAGCCCGGCGCAAGGATTGATTACATAAACATCTGCAACCCGGAAACACTGGAAGACGTGAAAATCATTAAAGGAAAAGCGCTGGCCGCCCTGGCTGTTTTTATCGGCAAGACCAGGCTTATTGATAACGATGTTATTTCCTGAATGGCTTAACCCCGCGCTTGTAAACGTCATGTTTCACCTGCTGGGTTTATTTGTTTTGATGTTCCTGTCATACTATCTTTCCTATAAAATCCTTGCCAGAATCCTGTTTGATATTTCTATAATGGCGGGTTTCAGAAAGGGCCGGTATATATTCAGGTTCTTAACGCTCCCGGGAGTCATAGTGCATGAGTTGAGCCATGCGGCCGGTTTTATACTGACAGGGTATAAGATAGAGAAGATTAGTTTTGGTTTAAAGAACCCGGATGAAGGGGCGTACGTAAAACCCGCCGGAAGGTACATGCCTTTTACCATACCCTTTATAGCTGATATGATAACTTCCTTTGCCCCGCCTGTGGCAGGGAGCCTGATTTTAATACTGCTCTTGAAATGGCTGGGATTAATGCCGACAGTAAGCATGAACTCCGTGGAAGGCATGTTAACTTCATTCATCAATGCCATCTGGTATATAATCAAAAATGCGGATTATTTCAGCCTGAAGACCTATGTGGCCCTGTTCCTTGCCATGTCCATAGGCGCGGAACTTGCCCCCAGCAGGGTGGACCTCAGGCATGCGGTGCCGAACACGTTCTGGTCGTTATTGATACTCGTATCCCTTTCATCCGTGTGCAGGTTCAGCAGGGCGCTGGATGAATTAATGGGAGTGTTGCTTAATTTCCTTGATGCAATAATAATTTCATTAAGCGTGCTTATTTTCTCCGGCGTAATAATAACCGTAATTGTTATAATATTATTCGGTATTTTAAGGCTCCTTGGAAAATAGGGACAGCTCCTATTTATCAATCCTTAGTAATAAAAGCCGCTCCCCGCGAAACCGGTACAAATAGAGGAAAAAACAGAGGAGTATAACAGTAGTTTTAGAATGGTGCAAATATAGTGAAAAAAACGGAACAACAGAACGAAATATAGTGAAAATAAACCTTGACAAATAACCATTTTTGAACTATAATGATATTGTATTATAAAGGTACCCACTTAACGAAAGAGCCCTCGGGCTTGCTTTATGCTAGTTAAGTGGGTCATTTTTTGTATAGCCTGATCATATGAGAAAAATCAAGAATAAAAACTTATTTATATTTTTGGATGAATCTGGAAATTTCGTTTTTTCGAGTAAAGGAACAGAATACTTAATATTCACTGCTTTAATTGTCGATAATTTCATGCCTCTTGAAAATAAACTAAATGAATTAAAAAGAGATTTAATACTTAAAGGAAATGACATAGAATATTTTCATGCTTCAGAAGATAGACAACATATAAGAGACAACGTTTACGATTTATTGGAAAAATACAAATCATTTTCAATTGATTCAATTGTTTTGGAAAAAAGGAAGACAAACCCGGCTATTAGTAACTATCATGACATATATATTAAAGCATATCATTACTTGCTTAAATATATATTTGAGAGGCATGAAACTGAAAAAGTTTATATTTTTACGGATGCTTTGCCTCATGC
>JAUXBS010000151.1 GCA_030619245.1 Clostridia bacterium
GTGGGAAGGTCCATGGCGATGCCTGATGTTCACTGGGGTTACGGTTTCCCCATAGGCGGCGTGGCTGCCATGGATATTGAAGCCGGGGGCGTGATTTCACCCGGAGGAGTCGGGTATGACATCAACTGCGGCGTCAGGATATTGAGGACAAACCTTGAAAAGAAGGATGTTGACGGTAAGCTTCAGAAGCTGGTTTCAGCTTTATTTAATAATATACCTTCCGGGATTGGTTCAACAGGAAGGATCAACCTTTCCGTCCGGGAAGTGAAAGAGGTGCTGGAGAAGGGTTCTTCCTGGGCTCTTGAGAGGGGATACGGTGAAGGGGAGGATATCCCCCACACCGAAGAGAACGGCCGGATGAAAACGGCGAATCCGGATAAGGTCGGGCACAGGGCTATAAAAAGGGGAATGGACCAGTTGGGAACCCTGGGAGCGGGTAATCACTTCCTGGAAATCCAGGTGGTTGATGAGATTTATGATAAGGCTGCCGCGGATGTTTTTGGCCTGTCCCGGGGCCGGATTACCGTGATGATTCATACGGGGTCCCGCGGCCTTGGTTACCAGGTCTGTGATGACTCCCTGAAAGTTATGGGCGGAGCTGTCCATAAGTACGGTATAAAACTTCCTGACAGGCAGCTTGCCTGCGCGCCGGTTAAGTCGGATGAAGGGAAGGATTACCTGGGGGCAATGGCTTCGGCTGCAAATTACGCGTGGGCGAACAGGCAGTGTATCATGCACTGGACGAGAGAGACGTTCCGGGAGGTGCTGGGTATTACCGCTGCCGATGCCGGGATGAAGTTAATTTATGATGTGGCCCATAATATAGCGAAGCTTGAAGAACATTCGGTAAATGGGAGCAGGAAAAAACTGTGCGTTCACAGAAAAGGCGCAACCCGCGCTTTTGCCCCGGGCCATCCGGAGGTGACTGAGGATTACAGGGCAGTAGGACAGCCTGTTATTATCCCGGGTACAATGGGAACGGCTTCCTATATAATGATTGGTACTGATAAGGCAATGAAGGAGACCTGGGGGAGTACCTGCCACGGAGCGGGCAGGAGGATGAGCAGGAGCAGGGCGTTAAAGCTTATCCGCGGGCAGGAGCTTCAAAAACAGTTAAACGAGAAGAATATTATTGTCCGGGCAAAGAGCTATAAGACCCTGGCTGAGGAGGCTCCGGGGGCTTACAAGGATATAGATGGTGTCGTGGAAGTCTGCGACAGAGCGGGTATATCGGGAAAAGTGGCAAAATTGCGTCCTCTGGCTGTAATCAAAGGATGAGGAATTAATAAAAACAGCTTTAAAGGAGATGTCATGAAAAAGATTTATATTATTTGTCTGGCCATTGTATTCGGGGTGTTTATGATTCCGGTGGAAGGAATCCCGGGTGATATCGGTGATGATATAACTGCTATTATTACAACGAGGGGAGATAAGAGGATTCCACCGCAGCAGTACCTTTCCAATGAAATAGCGTTAAAAAGGCCCGTGATTATAAAAGGGAAAATAACCGATAAGAGCGGTGAAGCCATACCGGCTGTGATGGTTACGGTTTTAAACCTGCAGGATTACAAATCCATCCGGGATACTACGGGGGATGACGGTGCATACCGGATTGAATTGCCTGTTAACAAAGAGCTGGCCACATATAAGATGAGCATTCTGTTCCTTTCGGGTGAATTTGAGTTTGATTCCAACAAGATATTCCTTGAAAAAGCTTACCAGGAAAGTTCCAAGGCAATAGTGTTCACCAGGCCGTCAAATTCAATGTGCCTGAATGAATTATTGTACCTTGCCGGTAAGAAGACGAATCCCAAGTCTGAAAACGTCACCCTTATTATTAATATTGCTCATCAGAAAGAATCGATTTTAGCGAAGAAGGCTATTGAGTCTGCGAAGGACATTATGGACCGGGATAAAGATATTTCAATTCCGATAAGCATCAAGGAAAGGTTGATAGCCCGTTTTGAGGAAATGAGGAAAATATATCCTAAAAAGCTGCTTTACTTTGAGGCGCTTGGAATGCTTCAGTATGAACTTAAAAACTTTACCGAACGCAATTACAGAAAGGCGGCGATAAACAGGTTCAGGGCTGCGGTAAAACTGGGTTCCGTAAACATTGATGTTTACCACAGGATGATTGACCTGCTGACTGAAGCGGGATATTACGGTGAATCAATACAGGTTGCAGTCAGGGCGATTGAACTCTTCGGGGATGAGCCTGACATGTATGATGACAAGCAGGAGTTTGAATTGCTCATAAGGAGATCAAAATTCCACTTCAGGGAGCAGGATAAGGGAAAAGCGGTAACAGCGGAAGAAAAGAGTTTAAGAAAAGAATGGTCCCTGACATTAATTGAAGACCAGAGGGAGATTTACAGGCAGGCGGGATATCCCAAGGAAATCAAGAATTACAAACGCAGGGAGGGAGTTCAGCAGGAGTGGTGGTATTACGATAAAGGGATATGTTATGTTTTTCTGAATGGGATGCTGAATACCAAGAAGGAATTCTAAGAAGGAGTTTATTTTGCTTGATATAAGATTTATCTGCGATAACAAAATAGAGATTGAAAGGGCAATGAAGAACAGGGGTGTTGAGGTTCCTATTGCTCAACTGGTATCGCTGAATGAGGCCAGGAGGGAGAAGTTAAAGGAAGTTGAGGATTTAAAACACAGGAGGAACAGGAGTTCCGGAGAAATAGCTGTATTAAAAAGGGAGAAGAAGGATGCAGCCGGGCTGATAAAGGAAATGCAGGAGGTTTCCGGCAGTATAAAGGAAATAGATACGGAAGTCAGGGAGATTGAGGGAAAAATAAGAGAACTGCTTTTAATGGTCCCTAATATTCCGGAGGACTCCGTGCCGGTCGGGAAGGATGCCGGGAAAAATAAAATTGTCAGGGAGGAACTTTCAGATAAGAGGGAATTTGATTTTGAACCGAGGGAACACGCTGATGTCGGCGAAACCCTGGATATCCTGGATATCCAGGCGGCAGTGAAGCTTTCGGAATCAAGGTTCGTGATGCTGATGGGAAAGGGCGCTTTGCTTGAAAGAGCGCTGACTTGTTTCATGCTTGAGCAGCAGATAAAGAACGGGTACCTGGAAGTTATACCGCCTTTTATGGTGAATTCAAAGGCAATGACAGGTACCGGCCAGCTGCCCAAGTTTGAAAAGGAACTATACAGGTGCAGGGATGATGATTTATACCTGATTCCCACTGCCGAGGTGCCGTTAACCAATATGCACTCGGGAGAAATTTTATCCGGGGATAAACTCCCGCTGAAGTACGTCGCAGGCACACCCTGTTTTCGCAGGGAAGCGGGGTCTTACGGCAAGGACACAAAAGGCTTGATACGCAATCACCAGTTTAACAAGGTTGAAATCGTCAGGTTTACCAAACCCGAAGATTCAAGCGAACAGCTTGAAGAACTCCTTGCCGACGCCGAGAGCATCCTGAAACTATTGAAAATACCCTACAGGGTGGTGCTGCTGTGCACGGGGGACCTGGGGTTTGGCTCGGCCAGGACCTATGACCTTGAGATGTGGATGCCTGGAGAAAAAAAATGGCGCGAGGTTTCGTCATGCAGTAACTTCAAAGATTTTCAGGCAAGAAGGCTCAATATAAGATACAGGGACAGGGGTAAACCGGTTTCATTCGTTCATACCCTGAATGGTTCAGGCTTGGCAGTGGGCAGGACCTTTGCCGCGGTGCTGGAGAACTACCAGAACGGTGACGGTACGGTGGAAGTCCCTGAAGCGCTGCGGCCTTACATGAACGGGCTTGAGCGGATTGAAAAGTGAACCTGAAGCAGTGGGAAACCAACGGCGCAATCCGAAAGATATTAACGCTTAACTGGGTTGACGTTGATGTTTTGCTGGTGAATACTGTAAGGAATACCGTTTTTATCAAGGGGAACCTCAGGTTCAAGGGCAGACTGGTCCCCATAGATGATGAATCCGCTGTAGCGGTTAAGTTACAGGAAGTTGAGGAAGCAGCGCTGGGTGTGGCAGGGCTCGAGCATGTAAGGTGGGAGCTTGACGGCTGGGAGAAAGCAGAAGGTAAATGGACGAAAAAAGAAAAAATAAAAGATTAAGAATTATCTTAACGACGATGGCCCTGGGGCTTTTATTTATGTCGCCAGGAAACGCCCAGCCGGAGGAGCAGGGGACGGAATCCTTCAGGAAGGTGTTAGCGAGGGCTGAGGAGTTTTATAACAGGGCTGTTATAAGTTATGAAAAGGGGGATTCCGGGGCTGCTGAGAAGTATTATATGAAAGCAATGCAAAA
>JAUXBS010000069.1 GCA_030619245.1 Clostridia bacterium
CATACAGACAGGAACACCGAGTTCCTCCAGGTGTTCATTTATCCATTTTTCCTGGTGAGGGACAGCCATGCCCACAAACAGGATATCCGGCCGGGTTTCCTTGATTTTCTTTATAATTCTGTCTTCTTCACCTAACGACTTTGCGAAATATCCATGATGAACGCCGGTGATATTAATGGAAGGAAATTGTTGCCGGAGATTTTCAGCGGCTTTTTTTACTATGCTTTCATGAGCCCCCAGCAGGTATAAATTATAATTCCTGCTTTCTGCCATAGAACACATCTTAAGCATCAAATCTATACCGGGCATCCTGTGTAAGGCGGGGTTTCCCAGGTACCTTGCTGCCCAGACAATCCCAATGCTATCCGTTAAAACAAGATCCGCCTTATCAAACGCCTTCTTTAACCGGCCGTCCCGGGAAATACAATCAACCATTAACGAATTGGCTGTTATTATCGAATGAGGCCTGCCACTCCGGACAAACTCTTTTATCCGGTATAATATTTCATCCGGTTCAAAGTTGTCAATTTCAGCTTCAAGGATTTTAACTCTCTTCATTATCCGTTGAAGATACAAGGACTGCCGGTTCTTTATTTTCAGGCACTCCCTGATCTATGGTTGTTCCCGTTTTTTTCAGTTTAACTGAGATTAATTTTGAAACCCCGAATTCCTCCATGGTTATACCATATAGAATATCCGCCATCCCCATTGTCTTCTTATTGTGGGTAATCATGATAAACTGCGACTTGGGCACGAATTTCTTAAGCATGTTTTTAAATCTTTCCAGGTTTGCATCATCCAGGGGGGCATCGATTTCATCCAGGATACAGAACGGAGACGGTTTCACCAGGAATATAGCAAACAGCAGGGCTATGGCGCACAAGGCCCTCTCTCCTCCTGAAAGAAGTGAAATATTCCGGAATTTTTTTCCGGGCGGCTGCGCGAGTATATCAATACCGCTTTCAAGCATGTTTTCATTGTCAACTAAAATGATGTCCGCGTTTCCCCCTTCAAACAATTCAGTGAATATCTTCCGGAAGTTTTCCCTTACCTGGTTAAATGTCTTTTCAAAGTTTTCACGCGAAGTGGAATTAATCTTGCCGATAACCTTGTAGAGGTCTTCAGAAGCCACTGTCAAATCCTCTTCCTGGGCTTTCAGGAATTTATATCTTTCATCAAGTTTGGCATACTCCTCAGGCGCAGCAAGATTAACAGGCCCCATTGAATCTATCTGCCTCCTCAACTTATCAATAACCCCGTCCTCATCCTCCCTGCCCTCCCGGACTTCCAGTTCCTCCTTTTTAAATAATGCCAGGGCATCTTCAAGCGTAGTATCATAATTACCGGACAGTTTTTCCGTAATCTGCTCCATTTGCATTTTCACCTGCGTTTCTCTTATCCTGTCCTGCTCTGAATTGGACCGGATGGAAGAAAGCTCCTTCCTCAATTCACCAAGAAGCCCTTCCTCCTCTCTTATCTTAATTGCAATCGATTCCTTTTCATTCTGGATATCTCCAAGGGTTCCCTCTACAACATTTTGTTCCTTATGAAAAACTGCAATGGATTCCCCGGCTTTAACTCCGTTCTTTTCTATCTCCTTAATCCGCTCTCCAATATCAATTATGGTATTTTTCTTGTTATTAACCATGTTTATTGAATACTTTTTATCTTCCTGCGCCCTGTCAAATTCTGCTTTGAGATTTACCTTTTTCTCATTCACTACTGAGCAGGCGATTTTATGCTCTGTAATCTCATCCTGGATTACCTTGATTTGTTCCTCTGTTGAAATCGCCTCAGCCTCTATCTTTGACACCAGGGCTTTGCTTTCCTCTACCTGTTTTTCAACAGCATCCATTTCCTTTTCAAGTTCCTGCATCCTGCCGGTACCGCCGATTATCTTCTTTTCAACAGCGTTTCTCTCCTGTATGATTGGCTGAATTTTTGCCTCATACTTATCATCCTGTACTTTCACCTCATCAACCGCTTTCCTGATTTGACCCACCGTACCTTCCAGTGTTTCATCATACTCGGAAACCAGGCTCGTTAATCCCATCATGGAATTGCATATCTCATGAAACTTTCTTTTTAACTTTTCGTTTAGGATGTTTTTTTCAACTATCTCAATTAACGGATTCTTCCTTTCAGACAATTCCCTGGTCTTCCGGATATATTTATCAAGCTGTTCGGTCTTATTCTTTAAATCTAATGATACCTGTTTCCTGTCTTCCTTGATAATTTCTTCATCCCTGCTCAATCTTTCTCTTCTCAATCCAAGATTCTTTTCTTCTGACTTAAGGTTTTCTGTCTGCGCATCAATTTGTGTTATCTTTCCCTTAAGGCCGATGAATTCTTCCATCCTGTCTCTTATATCAGTCTTCAGGTTCTTTAATTTCTCAATCCTGCCATCGAGATTATCTACTTTTTCATGTAATACAGCTTCCTTCCCTTCCAGGTCAAGGGCAAGTTCTTTTTCTGCCTTCTCGAGCGACCCAAAATTCCTTTCAATGGTTTCAACCTTTTCACTTATTTCCTTAATATCCTCTTTTAAACCCTCTGCCTGCTCTTCGATTTCCTTCCTGCGCTCAATTCCCAGCTGAATCCTGTCTTCAGAGCGGTTTACTTCGGAAGAAAGTGAGTATATTTTCTCCTGCGTTATTGTTATAGATTCTTCTTTTTCCTGGAGGTTAAGGCGTAAACTTGAAATACCGGCATCCTTATTATTAATACGCGTATTCAGGTCTTCCAGCCTGTCATTTATCTTATCCAGAATCTTCCTGCCGTCAGACATCTTGTTTTCAAGAACCAGGTAATCCCCGCAAAGATGCTTCATATCCAGCGACTTGATTTTTTCCTTATTCTTCTGGTACTGCCTGGCCTTGCGCGCCTGATAGTCCAGTGAGCCAATCTGCTTTTTTATTTCTCCTATAATATCAGAAATCCTTAGAAGGTTGGATTTGGTACGCTCCAATTTGCGCAGGGACTCTTCTTTCTTTGTCTTATATCTCATTATGCCGGCAGCTTCCTCAAAAATGGCCCGCCTTTCCTCCGGTTTGCTATTAAGAATAAAATCAATTTTGTTCTGTTCCATCAACGAATACGCATCAACACCCAACCCTGTATCCATAAACATTTCCGTAATATCCTTAAGCCTGCAGGCAGCCTTGTTGATAAAGTACTCACTTTCTCCTGAACGGTATAGCCTTCTTGTTACCTTTACTTCCTGGAAATCTATGGGAAGTTTTCCCTGCGAATTATCAAAAGTAATTGATACTTCAGCCATCCCAAAAGGTTTCCTATCCTTGGAGCCATTAAATATCACATCTTCCATCCTGCTGCCGCGCAACTGCTTTGCGCTTTGAGCTCCAAGTACCCATTTAGCAGCATCCACAATATTTGTCTTGCCACACCCATTAGGCCCTATTATGGCTGTTACCCCCGGTTGAAAATCAATTTTCACCCTGTTCATAAAAGATTTAAATCCAAATAATTCTATACTCTTAAAAAACATTTTTCCTCCTATCATACCACTATATAATGTATTGCTCTTCTACATGCCACCGTATATTGTACCGCAACATGCTGTATCAAAAGGAATATAGCATACCACATATAGTGCTGTCAAGCAAAAAAACAAAAAAAAGCTGAATGGTTCTATTTTTTGGAAAACCGGGACGGTTTTGAATTAAAAAGAACTATTACCGTTCCGGTTTTAATTGAAGCATGGGGACAGGTTTCCATACAGCAGAAACATCTTATACAATCCTTGTACTTTATCAACGGGTATTGACGGCTATCTCTTATTATTGTTTTCGCGGGACATATAGTTATACACTCACCGCACTTTAAACATTTTGATTTTATTATTATGGGCTTAGGCGATAACAGGTTCTTTGCAAAGTCTTTTAAGAACCTTGGAACCAAATCAAGCTTAATAAGTGAAATCTTCTTAAAATCCTTCTCTATTGCTTCCTTTAACTCTATTCCAAGGACTTCAATTCTCTCCGGCATCAGAAGGCCCCTCTCTACCGCTGCCTTTATGGTTGGCACCTTCAAAGGATTCGTATATCCCATTATCCTCGCCATGATGTAATCAAGGACGCTGGCATTGGTACCGGATATTATTAACCCTGTATTACGCGGGTCCCCGCCGCCCGGGCCTGCCCCCTCCATTGAAACCACTGCATCGGTTATGATTAAAGCCGGCCTGATAGTTTCACCAACATCAAGAAGCATTTCCGAGAACAACCCGCTTTCATTCAGGATTATATGCAGTTCCGCTTTCCGCAGGCCCGGAATGAACCCGTAATTATTCTTAACCGCTCCCGTAAGAAGCGTTAGTCCATGCGTTTTCATCTTTGGCAGGGAAATTATAACATCATACTCCTTCAACTTTCCGGACATGGTAAAATTCTTGTATACTCTGCCGTTCTCGTTATTATAAACAACCGGGTCATCTTCAAAAGAAACTATCCGGGTACCGGTTTCCCTGCATACTTCCTCCATCCCTGTAACCCTGTAAATCCTTTTCATTTTAGAATTGCTTATCAATCCTGACGGGCTGTCTCCCAGGGAAACAATACCCCCTGCCTCTTTTACAACTGCTATCACAGCCCTGACAAATTCCGGGTGTGTCGTAACCGCGTCCACTGGTTTTTTGGCAGACAATAAATTTGGTTTTAACAAGACCCTGCTGCCTTTCCTTATATACCTGCCTATTCCCCCGAGGAGTTTAATTGACTTAGAAATTGACTCTTTTAGTTTATCATTATCATAATCATCGCACTTCACAATACTCACCCGTTGCTTCATCATGTTTCTCCTTTATAAATTTCAGATGGGTGTATCCCCGTATTTGCAAATCTATTTTAATATCTATTATACTTTCTTTATTCGCAGGGGTCAGGTCTCGACATTTAACAAAAAGTAACACCAAACATTATTGTATACTAAACCTGATTATTGGCAGACAATTAGTTGCTCAACTAATTCAGCTTTTGTAAAATGTAGAGACCTGACCCCTTTCTCTACAAATGCGGATATGCACCCATTTCAGATATATCTCTTGTAAATATTTATTTTATATTATAGAATAATAATCGTTGAAATTCAAAACTTTTGCGAGGAAAAATGCCAATTGAAGTTTCCATTGTAGTACCCACATATAACCAGAAGGAACTTCTTGCCGGCTGCCTTCATGCCCTGGTAAACCAGGAATTCCCTGCAGGGAGTTACGAGGTCATCATTATTGATGACGGTTCGACCGACGGGACAGGGGAACTGGTCAGGAGAATGCAGTCAAAGGTAAGCCTGAATTACTTCAGGCAGGAAAACAAAGGGCCGGGTTCCGCGCGCAACCTGGGAATCAGCAAAGCAAATGGTTCAATCATAGGATTTACGGATACAGACTGCGTCCCCGGAAGAAACTGGATAAAATCCGCGCTGCCATATTTCAGTAACGAGCAGGTTGCCGGAGTTGAAGGGAAAACCATTATTAAAAACCCCGGGGAAAACACTCCCTTCAGCCATCAGGCGGAGAATATAAAAGGCGGAAATTTCATGACCTGCAACATCTTTTACCGGAAAAATACACTCGGGGAAACAGGCGGCTTTGACGAAAGGTATAAACTTGCCATACGGGAAGATTCCGACCTCGCATTCACAGTGCTTGAAAGGGGCGGCAGAATAGTCTTTGCGCCTGAAGCGGTTGTAGCGCATCCTGCGATTAATACAGGCTACTCAAAACATTTAAAAAAGGCAGGCGAGGGTTTCTACGATGCCTTGCTTTACAAGAAACACCCTGAACTTTACAGGAAAATGCTTAAATGGTATGACGGCCGGGCCTTTCCGGTTTATTATTACGGCTACTACTTTTCAATACCTGTTTTTGCAGTTTCACTGACAAAACACAGTGTGATTTTACTTCTGATGGCTGTTATATTATTTTCACTGTCACACATTGCGACAATAGCATTTGCCTGCAGAAAAAAAACGGTTACAATTAAATACCTCGTTATCCTGTTCTTTCAGTTTCTTATTATTCCGTTCATAAGATTTTACTGGGTCATGAGGGGAAATATAAAGTTCAAAACTTTTGTCTGGTAAGGGGGACAGGTTTTAAATCCGTATTAAAATCTTTGAAAGGAGTTAAAAACATGTCTAGAGATAAATCCTTAATACTGGTTGTTGATGACAGTGAACAGAACAGAGAGATACTAAAGGCATATCTTGAAAATGAAAATTATAAGGTTGAATTCGCCTTTGATGGAATTGAAGGCCTTGAAAAAGTGAAGAATACTTCGCCCGATTTGATACTACTTGACATACTGATGCCCAGGATGGACGGCTTCCGGGTTTGCTCCACTCTCAAGAACAACAGGGAAACACGGCTGATACCCGTAATAATGGTAACCGCCCTGAATGAAAAGAAGGACCGGATAAGGGGAATTGAAGCCGGTTCCGATGATTTTGTAAGCGCCCCA
>JAUXBS010000008.1 GCA_030619245.1 Clostridia bacterium
ACCTGCTTGGAAAAAACGTAAGAATTGCCTACGGTATCCCTCTTTCAGCAACAGGCAAGAACATCTTCTTTGACAGGAAATAAGATTCAATTACATTTGAAAGGTAAATGAGAACCTGTGGGTAAAAAAGCCCAGCACTCCATAAGGAACCCAGGCATAATCAATCCTAACCTTCTCAAAATTAAAACCGGCTCCAAGAGACAGTCCCGAAAAGAAACCTAAATCTATAATGGTCGTTGTCTTGAAACCCGCCCTCAATATCATTATTTTAGAAAGAAAATATTCCCCTCCAAAGTGGAAATTCATATTATTATCAACTGGTATATTCACATCTCCGCCAACGGTCAGCTTATTTTCAACGTCCTTATAGGCAATACCCGCCTTTATATTAAGAGGCAGGGGATTATTCACTCCCGTAAAATCATCGGGCCCCGTAAAATTGTAGCCGGACCCCAGGTTTTGAACAACCGCTCCAGCAAGAATCCCTTTGCCGAATTCCACCCCCTCGGTCGCAAAATGGACCCCGGCATCAAAGGCAAACCCGTCAGCAAGATAATCTCCGCCTGAAAGGACACCCCCGCCTACATTTTGATAAAGGTACTTCACGCTTGCCCCGAAACCAAACATGCCCATCCTCATGCTGAAAGCGCCTATGGCAGCCAGGTCACTTGCATTAAATTTAATAGAATCATCACTATCGCTTGTCCTTGCCTCAAGGTCTCCTATGGATACGTACGATGCGCCCGCTGCCACGGCCATATTCTCTCCAATCGGCAGCCCGGCCGCGCCGAATTCATAGTTAATACCCTGGAACAGCATCATATGAGAACCTGTTAACTGCATTCCGTTCATACGGCACAACCCCGCAGGGTTCCAGTAAAGGGCATTGATGTCATCCGCAATCCCGCAGAATACTCCTCCCATACCGATAGCGCGGGCGCCGACGCCATACTTAAGGAACTGCGCGCCCGTGGTACCGACATCCGCGCTTGTACCCGCTGACACGGACCGGGGGAATAACAGGCTGATGCCCGTAATTAATATGAGTATTTTCTTATTCATGGTTTCCTCCTATTATTATATCAGTTGCTCCTTAATAAAGCAACTTTTTTGATTATTTCCTGCTTACCCATCTTTATATAACACAGATAAATCCCGTCCGCCACTTTAACATTATCTTCATTCGTTGCATCCCAGGTTGCCCTGTATTCGTAACCACCATCCTTCTTCGTATCGCTCTCACCAAGAGTGTCCTTCACCAGTTCTCCGGCAAGGTTAAATATCTTTATATCAACATCCACGCTGTCCACCACGGTTGACGGTATTTTGTATTTTATGGTCAACGGGGTATTGACCGTAGGGTGGAACGGATTAGGATATACCCACATTGTATGATCGTCTTTGTCATAATAAACGCTTACCTGGACTGAAAGGCCACTCTCGTTCGGCGCTGTCGCATTGTCCACCGCGCTTACCGCGAAGTAAGGCCCTGTAACAATACTGACAATATATTTATGAGTGGGCGCCGTTACCGAGGCAAGGAAAGTGTAATAGCCGCCTTCATCATCGTTTTCAGCCTGAACCGAAGACTGGTAAATCTTATAGTACGCGATATCACTGGCCGTACTTGAATCCCAGTCAAGTACAACTCCATTTATTTCCGGTTCATAATTAGCGCCTGGCTCCGGTACCGGAGGAGCAGTTTCATCGGAAAACGCCGCATACTTTGAGAAATGCGATACATTAACGGTGATGGTATTGTTTTCTGTATCAACGGTCCTGTCGCTCTTCTCCTTAACCCAGCGGCCACTGTCATCATCATAATAATTGATGTCCAGTTTACCAACCGGCGTGGTGCTTGCGCTTAAATCATAGCGAATGGTAACGTTTGCTGTTTCACCCTGCGCAAGCTGAGCCAGCGGGCCCGTGATAAGGTAAATTTCCATATTGTAAATGGAACTGAACATCTCACCGGGAGCGCCTTCCTCAACCGCAAGGCTCGGAATTATGAATGAATACGCCCCCATACCCTTCTTCATGATACCCAGGGCGCCCACTTCGGTTGAATCAATACTTGCGACAAATATCTTAAGGCTGGTCAGGTCATCAACTTCCTTACCTTCAGCGATTAACCTTGTGCCCATGGGCAGGTAGAAACCGGAACTGTCTCCATCTCCTATTATAACGTTCCCCCCGACAACCGGATTGATAAACTCCTCGTTCCGGCCTTTCTCTCCGGTATATATGGTAAATTCTTCAGTAGTTTCCTGCCCCTCAATATCATGCCCCGTAACCCTGATTTTGAATTTCTCCTCATTCGCGCTAACTGTAGAATACAAAGCGCTGCACTCCATCCTGTTATCGGACATTATCATTTCAGTCAAACCGCCGAAGTTGCCTTCAATAACAGAAATTACATCGGAAACATCCCTCTCCGAAAGGGTCTCATTACTCCATACGTTAATTTCAAATTTATCTTCAGCCTTCCTCCCAACCTGTACGATAAACTGCGGAGGATTGTCGGTATAGGTAATGCCTTTTGTTATCGTATCAACGGAAACAATGAAGTTTACGGGGTCAGGGTCAATAAACACATCCGCCTTGCCCTCGCCAACGAGCGCAATGTAGTAGTCAATATTATCCGCAAGCCCTTCAACGCTGTAACTTTCAATTTCATTGGTAACGCTGTTACTGTTAATAGTCCCGAATAAAAACCTGCTGAAATCCTTCGTTACAGCCACAACCTCATGCACCTCGGAGGATTTTACCTTCCTGCCAAGTTTGTCAACAATGGCCCCCTCAACCTTTTTACCGGAAAGGAGCGTTATGTCACCCATATCCGTAAGCGCTCCATGAACCGAAATATCAGAAATATGCATCCGGAGCCCTTTTGAGAAAACCTTTAATACGTATTCACCTTCAACAATGCCCTCAATCGTGAATTCACCGTCATATTCGGTTACATGCTGTAAACCCTCCATGGGATCATTGTATATCTTACCCTTCTCCTGGAGCAGCACCATTGCGCCGGGCATATTACTGCCCATTTCCTCAAATGGCAGCACCAGGGCCCTGCTGTCCACAGCTTTTATTTTTCCTTTTAAATTTGAATTTGCCTCGCTGAGCGTAAAATTAATGCCTTCAGCCCCTTCATTCTCATTAATCTTCACATTATGTTTGTATTTTTCTCCGTAACCCGAAACAATACCCTCTGACCACTCGGGCCTTACGGCGGCAAAAACATCCCAGTAACTGACAGCTTCATCAACACCTTTAATAGTATAGTACCCCCCCGTATCCGTCATGGCTTTCAGTTGTATGGACTCGCCGTGATGGGATGACGGTTCGGCTGCCATCCTGATATTCGCAATACCCTGGCTCTCCGAATCAACAACCCTGCCTGAAATAGTCGACCCTTCCTTTAATTGTATGGTACTAAGGTCTATGTCCTCCGCATTGTCAGGCACCGTTATTCCACCTATCAACAGCCCCGCATAGTCCTTGTACTGCGCTGCGGTCCCGTACATATCATCCTGCTGAGCACTGACCCTCAGAACATAATTTCCTTCCGGTAAATTTTTCAGTTCGAATTCACCGGTTGTTTCGTCAATCTTCCTCTCAGAATCCCACTGCTCGGTCTGCCTGTGACTACCCTCAACCCAGGGCCTTGCCTCGCAACTTACCACAATGCCATTCTTGCCGCTCACTGCCTGGCCTGTTTTGGCGTCAACAAGCCTCCCTTTTATGTTTGCGCCCTTGCCCATCATTATCGCAGCAACGGAAATGTCACTGCCGGTGACTGTTACCTCCTTAGCCACTTCCTTGTAATTCTGCGACCATATCCTTATGTAATAGGTCCCGGGATTCACCGGGCCCAGTGTATACTGCGCCGTCCTACTGGTCGGCCTGGTTGAGAAATCAACCTGGTAACTTGAAATGGTCTCCCGGTCATAACCCGCGGCGCAGAGTTCAATATTAAAATACTCCGAACCTGTAATCGGCCTCTCTACCGAGCCTGCTATCATGTAACCATCAGTCAGATAAAGGTCTACCTGCGCTTCTTCGCCGGAATCAACCGTTATGGTTTTTGGAGTTCCTGCCACATCCGGTGAACTGCTTCCTCCATTAAGGTAAACAGGGGGCCTTACAATGTAAACACCCTTATCAATCCCCTTCACCGTGAAGGTCGCGTAATCGACATCCCCATAGTATAAAGTTGCCTGATGATAGGCATCCGTCATACCCATCCAGTCCATCTGCCTGGGTGTAACCTCCACCTGCTTACCGTCAAGGTTAGAAGCATCATATTCTCCCGTTGCCGTGCTTATATACACCTTTCCCGAAATGGAGCCGCTGGTGTATAAACTCAGAACACCCAGGTTAAAATCAGCTCCGTTGGTAACTCCGACCAGTTTGGTCAGCGTGGCATAATCGCCGTCCGGTTTGCCCATATAATTCAATGTGCTCGGCGCAACATCATACTGGTTCACGGACAGCATGTATTCACCGGTACCCAGATTCTCAATTTTAAACGTTCCTGATGTAGAATATATCGTCGTAAGGGACTCAACCCTCATTTCGCCCGTCATTCCGCCGGTAACCGTCACCCTCACTTCGGAAGGAACACATCCCGTACCTGCAACAATCCCGGAAACAGAACCGCCAAAATCCTGCAGTTCTATTACGGCGGTATCGGTAGGGGCGGTTACCATATAAGGCCTGGTGGTCATCTCAAAACCCTCAAGCCACGTATCAAGGTAATACTGCGTATCATCAACTAACCCTTTTATCGTGAATCCCTGCACTGTCCCCGTAGCGCTTGAAGGAAGTGTTATATCAGTCCCCGAACAATGTCCTGACGATGGAGACCAGGCGTTTATCCATAAATTATTATAGGATAATCCCGTAAGGTCTCCGTCTATCTGTATTTCACCTTGTACAATGCCCCCTTCAGAAAACGCATAGGTCCCGAGCGTTACGTCAGTTGTCCCGATAACGATATCAAAAACGTTCTTTTCCGCATAACCATCGGCGTACAGGCTAAGCTCATAGGTGGTGTTTGAAGGGACATCGTATATCATAAAGGCTGCCGTGTCGGTTGAAGCATATATCTCCGTACCGCTGTACGCGTATTTCATGTCGGCATCGTTCTTTAAATTAATGCTAACATATACATTATTTACTGCAATTGAGGTTATTTTCACCATACCGCTTACTGTAACGTTCCTGTCAGTCCCTCCAATATCAAAGTCTTTTGCGGCGCCATAGGAAGTGACCTCCACGTCCTCCTCAACCTGAAGCGAGTATCCAAAAACATTAACTTCAACCCTGTAGAATCCCGGGGGAAGCAGTATTTCATATGTTTTTGAACTCTGGCCGCTCACAATCCGGAAGTTCGTAAACCCGTAATTGCCTGACTCGTCCCAGGCATTCACCTGGCCCCATAGTTCATTTATATAATTACCCCACTGGTCATAATAGGCTGTAAACGGCGCCGGCAGTGTAATCGTCCCTGAAAGGTTTCCACCCTTGTTAAGTATAATGTTTGGAACCTGTTTTGTAGTATCGCCTGCATCATAAAGCACTCCCGGTACATCATGGGGATCGTATCCGTCCTTTTCCACATGAATATAATAATTTCTGTCCTTGGGAATACTGCTGATAAAATAAGAGCCTTCGGAGTCAGTGTAGGCCTCTCCGAAACTATCGTATGTCCCTGCCTCCACCCTTGCGCCCTCAACCGGAGCTGTACTGCCGCCAACCAGGTAGTAAACCCAGCCATAAAGCCCCGGGATATTACTGTCTATGGTTACCGTTAAACCGGTATTGGATTCTCCCAGGTAAGCATTATCCCAGTACGATGAATGACATACCTGTATTTTAACAGCATAGTCTCCCGGTGGAAGTACATTCCAGGAATTATCTCTTCCTTCCCACATAACATTGATATCTTTTGAACCGGCCGTTTCATTTCCGAGCCACCAATCCATGTACCAGTCTTTCTGCGCCCTGATTACCTCAATTTCTTCATAAGTAATCATTTGCGGCGGATTCCCGTACCAGGGATTGCCGTTACTATCCCAGGTAACATCATCCCAGTTAAACACTTCGAAAGCGCTGTCCTTATTGGTATCAATGATAACCCTTGCAATGGCTCCCGAAAAATCCGCTGTCATTGGTATATCGTTTACTGAAAAATAAATGTTGGCAAAATCCTCAGCGCTGTCTCCGTCAGGAGTTATCGTAACCGTCGTACTTGATGAAGTAACGCCGTTGTCAACTGTAACATCAGAACCTAACGTTAAAGTGCCCGAAGTCTGGCTTATAAAAAAATCTGTAGTGTATTGAACATTCGTTGTGAAGTATATATTGTAATTCTGCATGTTCACGACATAGCCGTCCTTCTTCACTTTAACGAAGTACGCATAGGACTCGGACTGGGGGTAAATCCCGTGAATCTCAAAGTTATATGCAGGACCCATCCAGAAATCAACTGAAACCGTTGAAGTACTGAAGGTATGGTCGTCCGGTTCCCAGCTGTTGTTTGAATCCCAGAGTTCCACAGTAACCCCGCCCATGGGGTCTGTCGTGCCGGACCCCATCACCCTGCCCCTCAATGCGCTTGGCTCTGTAACCGCGGGGTCAAAGACATCAAAGTTCACGTAGTCCATGTTGTATCCGAACAGGTTAACTTCACACGCGCCTTCCATCCCGTTACCGCCGGTACCGCACTTGTAGACCCCGTACGGCTCCCACGGGTCTCTTTCATCATTGCCGTTCTTGTCAATAAAGGCGCCAAGGTAATAGATACCGTCCACTAACCCGCTTACCATGTAACTACCTGAGTACCAGGAACCTGACGATATTATCAATGTACAATCAGCGCCGCCTTCTATATACGCCTCTGCAAAAGACGGGTCGGAGAATGCCCCGAGTTTCACATCATATGGACCCGACTCCACGGGGTCATAATAGTAAATTGTTCCGGATATGGACCTGTTGCCCGTGGGGTCTTCAAGGGTCACGTCAATGCCGTGCATTTCCCCCTGGACGTATACCGGGCTGAAGTTGTCATCGTTCTGGAAAAACCTGCCTGCGGGCTCGCCGTCATCAAGAATATAGTTGCTGTTGGTATCCATATAGGCAACAACATAGTAGTTTTCCCCGGTTCCGGTGGGCCCCAGGTAAACGTTATCCAGTGTATATACTCCCGGGGCGTTTATCATCGTAGATGATTCGGGTTCTGTCATGGGGTTGCCGTTGGCATCCAGGTTCAGGAAAGCTCCAACGTATATATTACCGCTGTATTGCGCGCTGTTATAATAGATATCACCGTTTATTTTACCGTAGCCGTCTGCGCCGCCCGAGTAAACGCTTACCCCTGTTTCAGCCGAATTGCTCGTTGTAAGCCCGTCAGTGATTGCAACAACTACCGCGTATCCCGTCGTGTTCTTTGAAAGCAATTCAATCGTGGCAATACCGCCAACAGTGGTTACCGGGTTAGTAACGATAAGTTCCGCGCACTCGCTCTCAATGGCAGGTGCCTGTTCCCCCATTATAAGTTCCACCTTCACATAATCAATAATCATGTTAACATCAGGGTTATCGAGGCTGAATAGCACCTTCAATATCCCGCCGGGAGCCAGGTAACCTCCAATAGTATCAGTACCCGGAAAGAATTCAAAATTAAAAGTGTTAGGGGTCATGTCAAACATGCCGCCGTTAACAGATTCCCAGTTACCAAAGGAATCCTTCCATACACTCACAGTGAAAGGAGCCGACGATATACCCGCCCATGCATTTATGGAAATTTTCACGCTGTTCACGTTATTAAGCTCTATCTGTTCATAATCAAGGTCAAAATTTGTCATGAAGAAGGCGAAATTGCCTCCGGCTGCGTTCACTTCAAAATTCATACTGTCGTTAATCTGTTCAATCAGCATGGTTCCGTCGGGATTGGCAAGTTGGACATCAACTTGGAAAGGATCGGGCAGCGGAGGATTGATATTAATGCCTGGTGAGTGAAACGCCTCATTATTCCCGTACTTGAAGTCAAATACCATGCCGCTCTCAGTGAACACCTCTATGCCTGTATAATCAATCTTTATGGAACTATCGGAAACCATTGCGCCGAACAGTACATCAATAGCCCCTCCTATTATAAAACTCGAGATATTTGAATTAATTTCAACTTCATAATCATTAAAGTTGGAGTTAAAATATACCGCGCTTCCTATACTGTTGTAATCAATCCCATTCCATGCATACACTCTTGTCATGAGGTCCCCGCCACCATCGGTGGCAGCCCTTATGAATATTCTTATCTTCGTTATCTCGGCAGGGTCTTCCATTATACTATTATAGCGCGCCCTGAACGCAGAATAGTTCGCTGTCCTGCCCGTGTCCCACTGGTAGCCGTCAACTTCCATTATATCTCCGGGCGGTACCATATCATTGATTTCAGCGGGCCCCCCCGGGGGTGGCACTACTGCCAGTGGCATTGAGGAAAACGCTTCATGGCTGGGGTCCATGAAATCGTAGACATTCCCGAACTCGCCTCCCATTCCGCCGCTTTCGGAGACCGATAGTTCAACGTAATTCACCTTCAGCCCGTAACCGGGATTCTCCATTACGTACAGGAACTCCATCCTGTCGTCACCACCATCAGGCCATATATAATCAGCAAAGTTCACAAGATTCACCGCTTCCTTGGTAAACGACTGCTCATTGTAACCGAGAAACATATTATCGGTTGTTATTTCATCCCATGCGCCTGTAGAATTATTAAATGCATAAATTATCAATCTACAGTTACCCTCGGGGCACTTACCCGCGAACTTCGCCTGCATACTGACTATATTTGATATGTTTTCATGAATCACAAAACTCGCCTGGAAGGCGGAGTAATATCCCGGCATCTTGTAAATATCCAGCATCATAGTATCGTCCATTTTTAGTTTATCAACCTCAACAGCCGGCAGTTCAGGGGGCATTTCCTTGTTCATATACGTTGGAGGGATGGAAGGCAGGTTGTTTGAAGCATACGCCCTGTGCATGAGGCCGTCATTGAAGTTGTAAACATGCGGGCCGCCGCCTACCGGGCCTGAAGTGCCGAGACTGAAGTATACCTCATTCACAGCAGTAATATCCACCTGGTCACTCGCATCATAGATGGTTGCTGTAATTAATGAAGTACTCGTACCGCCGGCCAGTATACCGGTTGGCGATGCCTGAACAGCTATGTAATCATTGGCGTTTACCCTGCCTGCATAAAGAAATAATGCAGCGGTAAAAATAAAATAAATTAACAAATTCTTAAATTTCATATCTTTCATAAACTTACCTCCATGATTTATACGTAATACCCCCTGCTTTTGATACAAGTATACCCTAACATTAACATATTGTCAATAAATTAAGCTGTGCTTTTAGTCACATGTAAAATATGTGGAAATTTGCCGGTTAATTTTGTTATAATATAAGGATATGAACAGGAAAAGGGAAATAAAATTAATAATCGTCATTGTACTGTTTATTCTAATACAACTGGTTCCATATATTAATAAACCATTTCACGTTGATGACCCCTTTTACCTGAAAATGGCTGAACAGATAACACGAGACCCCCTGAGGCCGTACAGTTTCTCCATAAACTGGAGCGGTGAATTAAGAAAGGTATGGCCCTTCATGGAAGCGACCTTCCCGCCTCTTATTCCCTTCTACCTGGCTCTTATCATGGTAATCCTGGGAACAGGTGAAATCATCATGCATTCAATGTTTCTGGTATTCCCCATAATTGCAGGAATATCCATGTACTACCTGTCAAAAAGATTTGGTTCACCCCCTTTGATTTCATCCCTGATTATGGCCTCAACACCCGTGTTCCTTGTAATGTCAACCACACTCATGCTGGACACGCCGTTACTGTCATTATGGCTCCTATCTGCAGTCATGTTTATATACGGGGTTGACAGCAACAATAAAACCCTGCTGTTACTCTCATCCATTGCCATCGGTATCTGCTCCCTGGCCAAGTACACCGGGCTGCTTTTATTCCCTCTTCTGTACCTGTACATCTTCCTTAACAGGAAAGCCGGAAGGTACAGGTCCTGGCTCCTGCCGGGGCTTGCCATATTCCTGGCCTGGTGCCTGCATAACCTGCTGGTTTATAACGGCATCCATTTCCTGCTGGCAGGCCAGCATATAGGAAAAGAAATATCCATACATAAAGTTCTGAGTTTACCCGTATTCTTCGCAGGCAGCCTGATATTCCCTGCCGGCATTATTTTCTGCCTGAAGAAAAAACGCGCGGTAACGGCAATAATTATTTTTTCCCTGTTATTTATTTCATCGCTGTTATTATTCAATAGCTTGAACGCTATACTGCTATTCACGGTTTTATATTCAACCTCATTAATATTTCTTTACAGCCTGTCCTTTAATTTCAAAAAAGACCCTGATACAGTCTTCCTGTACGCCTGGTTATTAATAATATTACTGTTAAATCTTATCGCTGAACCCTGGGTGGCATCAAGGTATTTTATATTATGCCTTCCACCCGCAGTAATCCTGTTTTTAAGGATAGTAAGCTCAACTCTCAGGAAACCGCAAATGAATTACTTAATCATTTTTACGTTTATAATCACCCTGGGAGCCGGGCACCTTGTCAATTATGCCGATTACCTCTGGGCAAAAACCTACAGGGACTTTGCAGTATATGTGAAGCAAAAAGGCTACAATAACGGATACTTCACAGGCCATTTTGGATTTCAATACTACCTTGAAAAAGCAGGGATGACGGCATTTGAAACAAAAAGGGAAGATATTGAAAAGGGAAGTTACTTTATAACAGCAACCCTCCCGGACCCTCAAAAACCAAAAAATGAACTTATTCTTAAATTAAGAACCGTCGACCGGGTATCATACGAATCAAAGTTCCCTGTAAGAACGATGAGCCCCTCGGGCAGGGCCGGTTTTTACTCGAGTTTCTGGGGAATCCTGCCTTTCAGCGCATCCAACAAACCCTTAGAGGACTTCTACATATTCCGGCGCAAATAACAAAAAGGTTGCATTAAAACCATTCTTATACTATAATAAAAGTTCATCAATATAGAAATTAAACAAAAAACCGGAAGGTCTTTTATGAATTACCTGTTAATTAACGCGTCTGTCGCAAAAGCGGGAAACTGGTCAGCCAAGATAAAACCAAAAATAGCAACTTATCCTTCACTGGCGCTTACCCTGCTTGCGGCGCTTATACCTCCCGAGGATAACGTCCGTATAATAAATGAGGAATTTGAGGAAATAGACTTTGAAGAAAAAGTGGACCTGGTTGGGATATCCTTCCTCACCCCCGCAGCGCCCAGGGCTTATGAAATCGCGGACAAATTCAGAAAAAAAGGCATCCCCGTAGTCACGGGCGGCGTGCATGTTTCGGCAATGCCTGACGAGGCAACCGGACACTCCGACTCAGTGGTAATCGGTGAAGCGGAAATTGTATGGCCTGAACTGCTCCGGGACTTCAAGAACGGCGCCCTGAAGAAACGGTACAAAGCCGATGGCTTCATTGACCTCGCAAAAATACCAAGGGCCCGGATGGAACTCCTGAACAGGAAACACTATATCACCACCAATGTAATCCAGGCTTCAAGAGGCTGTTCCTTCGGCTGCGAATTCTGCTCCATTGAGAAAATGTTCGGCAAAAAAACAAGGTTCCGCCCCGTTGAACATGTCATTGGAGAAATCAAGGCAATGAAAAAACAGAAGGTCCTGCTCTTCACCGACGATAACCTTATCATTAATCCTTCTTATGCAAGAGAACTGTTCACGGCTGTAAAACCATTAAAAAGATACTGGATGGGCGAGGCTTCCTGGACAATAGGCAATAAACCCGAGATATTAAAATTGATGAAGGAAAGCGGCTGTATCGGACTGCTCATAGGATTTGAATCCATTCATGAGCAGGCCCATACAAAAAAGGTTTCAAAGCACAAGGACATGAGGGAAGCGTACATGAAGACAATTAAGGCGCTCCATGAAAACCAGATAGTGGTCGTGGGCGCTTTCGTGTTTGGTTTTGACAACGATAACATCTCAACCCTTGATGAAACTCTCAACTTCTGCCTTGAAACTAACATTGACATTGCTGAATTTAACGGAATCATACCCTTCCCCGGAACCCCCCTGTACAGCAGATTATCCAAAGAAGGCAGGATATTCACCAGGGAATGGGAGAAGTACACGTACGAACCTCCCGGCAAGGTGTTCCACTTAAAAAACATGTCAAACGATGAATTAAACCATAATATCCACCGGATTTACCGCGACTTTTACTCCTATAAACGCATCTTTCCCCGGCTTATCCGCGCGCTGTTCCTTTACAAGAACATCTTTAAGGTGTTTTACCTGTTTATAATTTTTCTTGGTTTCAGAAAGAAAACTGATTTTTAGTGCTCTGTGATTACTTCTTCTTTCCTTCCAGCACTGCATGAGCAGCGGCAAGCCTTGCTATCGGAACCCTGTAAGGGGAACATGAAACATAGTTCATTCCAATGTTATCACAGAATTTCACCGTTACCGGGTCACCCCCGTGCTCTCCGCAAATGCCGATCTCAAGATTCTTCTTTACCTTCCGGCCCCTGGATATTGCCATCTTCATCAATTCGCCTACGCCTTCCTTGTCAACAGTCGCGAACGGATCAGAACCAAGTATTCCATTATCAGCATAATCCTTGAGGAACTTTCCCGCGTCGTCCCGGCTGAAGCCAAAAGTCATCTGGGTCAGGTCGTTCGTGCCGAATGAGAAGAAATCAGCTTCCCCGGCAATCTTACCGGCAACGATACATGCCCTAGGAATCTCTATCATGGTTCCTATCATGTAATTGAGTTTAACTTTTTTCTTCCCTATGACTTCCCTGGCTACTCTTTTTATCACAGCCTTCTGGTTCAAGAATTCATTTTCATGCCCGACCAGCGGCACCATTACCTCGGGGATGACCTTAACTTTCTTTTTAGTCAACTCGCAAGCCGCCTCGAAAATCGCCCTTGCCTGCATCTCAGTGATTTCCGGGTAAGAGATACCAAGCCTGCAGCCCCTGTGGCCCAGCATTGGATTGAATTCATGAAGACTGTCTTTTTTCAATTTTAGTTTATCAAAACTCACTCCCATTTCACCCGCGAGTCCTCTGATATCCTTGTCTTCATGCGGCAGGAACTCGTGCAGGGGCGGATCAAGCAGTCTTATTATTACCGGAAAACCGTCCATTGCTTTGAATATCCCCATGAAATCGGACCTCTGCATGACAAGCAGTTTATCCAGCGCCTTCCTCCTGCCTTTTTCGTCCTCTGATAAAATCATTTCCCTGACAGCCTTTATCCTGTCACCTCCGAAAAACATGTGTTCCGTCCTGCAAAGCCCTATTCCCTTTGCCCCGAAATCCCTGGCAACTTTTGAATCCTTGGGCGTATCAGCATTGGTCCTTACATGTATCCTGCTTATCCGGTCAGCCCAGGACATGATTTTTTCAAAATCACCCGAAAGCTGCGGCTGTATTGTGGGAACCTTGCCGAGTATTACCTTCCCCTTTGAGCCATCCAGGGAAATCCAGTCACCTTCCTTAATAACCCTGCCGCCGGCCTTGAACTGCGCCAGGGAATAACTGATATGCAGTTCGCCGCAGCCTGCCACGCAGCACTTCCCCATACCCCTCGCAACCACTGCCGCATGCGACGTCATGCCGCCCCTGCCCGTAAGTATGCCCTGGGCCGCATCCATCCCAGCAATATCCTCGGGTGACGTTTCAATCCTTACCAGTATAACCTTCTCCCCGTCCTTTGCCTGATTTACCGCATTTTCAGCGGAAAAAACCACCTTGCCTGAAACCGCCCCCGGCGAAGCAGGCAGCCCTGTGGCAATCACATCCAGTTTTGCCCCGGGGTCTATCGTCGGATGAAGCAGCTGGTCAAGTTGTTCAGGCATGACGCGCGAAACAGCCGTATTCCTGTCAATTAATTTTTCATTGAACATATCCACCGCAATCCGCACGGCAGCCGCAGCGGTTCTCTTCCCGTTCCTTGTCTGAAGCAGGTAAAGCTTCCCCTTCTGTACGGTGAATTCAATGTCCTGCATATCCCTGTAATGTTTTTCCAGTTTCTTGTAAATGGTTTCCAGTTCCCTGTACACCACCGGCATCGCCTCTTCCAGGGATACTGATTTTTTGTCAAGCTTCCCTGCCTTGTTTACCGGCTGAGGCGTTCTTATACCCGCAACCACGTCCTCGCCCTGGGCATTTATCAGGTACTCGCCGAAAAATCTCTTTTCCCCGGTGGCAGGGTCCCTGGTGAACGCCACACCGGTAGCGCAGTCATTACCCATGTTGCCGTATACCATTGCCTGCACGTTCACGGCAGTGCCCCACTCCCCCGGTATCTTATTAAGCCGCCTGTATTCTATCGCCCTATTATTGTTCCAGGAACCGAAAACAGCGCTTATCCCGCCCCATAACTGTTTTACGGGGTCTTCAGGGAAGGTTATGTTAAGTTTTTTCTTTATCGCTGCCTTGAACTGCGCGACCAGGTCTTTTAAATCATCAGCGCTAAGCTCGCTGTCAGACTTTACCTTCCTGGCTTTCTTCTTCTTTTCAAGCAGAACCTCAAAGGGGTCCTCTTCCTTCCCTTCCGGCTTCAAACCAAGAACCACATCACCGTACATCTGCACGAACCTGCGGTAGCAGTCATAAGCGAACCTTTTGCTCCCTGATTGTTTAATCAACCCTTTAACTGTTGTATCATTCAAGCCAAGGTTTAAAACCGTGTCCATCATCCCGGGCATTGAAACCCTTGCCCCTGAACGCACTGACACCAGCAGAGGGTTGTCGCTGTCGCCAAATTTCGCCCCCATTGCGTTTTCAATCTTCCTGAGGTTTTTCTGCACTTCCTCTTTCAACCCTGAAGGGTACTTCCTTTTATTTTTATTAAACTCCGTGCATACATCCGTTGACATTGTAAACCCCGCCGGTACGCACACCCCGATGTTTACCATCTCCGCAAGGTTAGCTCCCTTTCCCCCGAGCAGGTTCTTCATCCCAGCCTTACCCTCAGCCTTCTTTTCTCCAAAGAAAAACACATACTTCTTCGCCATTCTTCCTCTCCTCTCTTTATTAACCCAACCCGCTAATTTTTATTGCTCGCATCATCAACAACAATCAATGAAAAGTCGGCAATCTTCATGAACAACTTTATTATGCTCCCAAGCAATGCCAGCCTGTTATCCCGGAGTTTTTCGTTCTTGTCCATAACCATCACCCTGTCAAAAAACCCGTCAACCGGCGCCCTCAGGCCCACAAGCCTGTTCAGCGCCTCTTCATACCCCCTGTCCCCCAGTATTTCCTCCACATCTTTTTTAACTTCACTGAACTTTTTAAAAAGGATTTTTTCTTCCGGCTCCTCCAGCCTGTCGGGATTGAATCTCAGTCCATCCACTTTCAAGTTAAACTTCTCATCAGCCTGCTTCAATATGTTCTTTGCCCTCTTGAAAGCGGCAGAAATTGGCTCGAAATCAGGCAAACCGCGCAGTTTATGAACCGCGTCCGCCCTTGCTTTTACATCCAGGGGAACAGAAAACCCGGTGTTAAGAACCGCCTTGATTTCATCATAACGGAGCCCCCGGGCTTCAAACACAGCTTCAATACGCTGCCTGAAGAACTTCATAACCTGCTTCTTTAAACCGTTAACATCAGGGCATTTCAACAACTCAAGCGATTTATGAACCAGTTCATCCAGGGAAAGGTCCAGGGAGTTTTCAAAGAGCATCCTTATTACCCCGTGCGCCTGACGGCGTAAGCCGTAAGGGTCCCCGGAGCCCGTGGGAAGCCGGCCTGCATAAAAGTCACCGGCTATCGTGTCAACCTTATCCGCGATGCTGACTACTGTACCTTCCGTGGAGCCGGGAAGTTTTCCATCAGCGGCCAGGGGCATGTAATGCTCGCTTATTGCCCTCTTAACAATATCATCCTCACCTGAAATCCCGGCATATTCCCCCCCTATAATCCCCTGGAGTTCAGGAAACTCCTTAACCATCTGTGTCATCAAATCCGCCTTGCATAAATACGCAGCCCTGAGTGTTGATTCCTTGTCAATCTTTACTGAAACTGTTTTCTCCGCCATGAATTTTACCAGTTCCTGAATCCTTAAAACCTTATCAAATGCGGTTCCTGTTTTTTCCTGGAACAAGACGTTTTCCAATTCCTTAACATAAACTTCAAGTTTCCTTCCCGTATCCTGTTTAAAAAAGAACTCAGCATCCTCAAGCCTTGCAGTTAACACCCTCTCATACCCTTCCTTCACGTTATTCATGTATTCGGAAATACCATCCCTTACTCCTACAAAATACGGCAGCAATTCCCCATCTCCGTTAATAACCGAAAAGTACTTCTGGTGGTGCTTCATGCAGGTTACCAGCACGACCCCGGGAAGTTCAAGGTATTTTTCATCAAACTGCCCCAGTACCGGGGTTGGAAACTCAAGCAGGTAATTAACTTCGTCCAGCAGTTCATCATCCTCTAACAGGAAACCACCCGTTTTCTTCAAAACCCGGGTTACTGCCTCATAAATCAACTCTCTTCTCTCATCCTGGTTGACGACTACATAATTATGCCTGAGGATTTTCTCATATTTTTCTATATCCTTAATATTTACCGGTTTTGCCGTAATAAACTTATGCCCGCGCGTGGTTCTCTCCGATTTTATTTCACCAAGAGAAAATATTATTGTCTTATTCTTAAATAATGCGGTAACCCGCCTTACAGGCCTTGCAAACCGGAAGTCCGCCTGCGGCCACTTCATGGTTTTTGGAAAGCCAATTCCGGAAATGAGTTTTATTATCAGTTCCGGCAGTATTTTCGCTGTCATTTTCCCCTTTTCCGTCTTTTCAGTAAAAACCCTTTCTTCCTTTCCTTTCTTCTTTATAACCAGGGTTTCAACCTCCACTCCCTGGCTCTTTGCAAAACCGATGGCTGCGGGAGTGGGATTGCCTTTTTCATCAAAAGCGGCCTTCTTTGAAGGCCCCGGGACTGTTGTCTTCACATCCTCCTGCCGGTCCGACAGGCCGTCAACAAGAAGGACCAGCCTCCTGAAACTTGCCAGTGCTACAAGTTTACTGAAATTTATTTTATTCCCGGTAAAAAGTCTCCTGGCGCCGTCCTCAAGCTGCTTCCTTGCAGAATCAATGTACCCGGCAGGCAGTTCCTCAGTACCGATTTCAAGCAGAAAATTCCTCATTTATCTCTCATTATACCACTATTATTTAGTTCATTTTTAAGGTATAGCCCGGCAACCCTTTGAGCCAGGTTCCTTACCCTTGCAATATAATTCGTCCTTTCCTTCACGCTGACTGCTCTCCTGGACTCAAGCAGGTTAAATGCATGCGAACACTTCATGACATAATCGTGGGCCGG
>JAUXBS010000248.1 GCA_030619245.1 Clostridia bacterium
GACGCAAGTTTTCTTAACTTCTTAGATAATGTTCTTTTAATCATGTTTCTATTATACCACAAAACGGACATATTGTCAATAGGATTTACAATTTGGCAGGTTTTCTTACTAACAGAACGAATGTGATAAAAACATTAGGTTTAGAAGGATTGTTCTCGTATATTGTTTGTTATATTAATAGTGTTTATTATGATGTGTGTTCTAAAAGTCATTAAAAACTTATTTGACAGGAATGTATTTTATTTCTATCGGTTCGGAAAAGATAAATTCCTTCTTGCCTGCGCCCTTCACCAGGACCTCAAGCAACGCCCTGTACTCACCCGGTTCCACCAGTTCCCCGTAGGCGTCCTTTTCATCCCAGACACAGCTTCCCTGCGCCCCTTCTTTTGCCGGGTCCCTGTCAGCCAGGTTGGATTCCTTATTTATTATTGTCTTTATAAGACTGTCCCTGCTGTATACTCTTACCGATATAACCGAGCCCTGCGGGACTGAATAGTCAATCACCAGGGGGGGAATCATTGAATTCAATATATTTATACTTATCTGTTCCCTGTCAATTTCAGGAACAGAACTGTTTGCCGACCCGGGAGTGCCGTTTACCTGATTCCTCTTTTTATCAATACCATTTATAATGATACCATTGTTGGTATGCCAGTTATTGGCATCCCTTCCGGAGCAAGCAGGGTTTGTCCTTTCCATTGAGTACTTCGGTTTCTTCCTGGCCCCCGCATACCATGGTTTTCTTACTCTCCCAACTACGTCAATCACATTCCTTTTTTCATCCCTTAATATCAGTTTCTCTCCTTTATTATTCAGGTCCATGGAAGAATTGATGAAATCAGCAGGTATATTCTTAATACAGTCTTCATCATTTTCAATAAGAAACCATCCCTTCGCGGAAATCGTCCCCTTAATGCCTCTGATGTGCTGGTTCATACTCCCGTAACTCTCATCTTCAATCGACCAGTTGTCCAGTGAAACCGGGGATTCAGTATTGTTATACAGTTCTATCCATTCATCATCATCTCCACCGCCAACCGTGCCCATCCACCCTATCTCGTTTATAACCACATCCCCCTTTTCCGCCCCCATTACCTGAGTTAACGGTAAAAATACAAGTATCGCGCAGATTAAAATAATCATTTAAATTTTTTTCCTTTTCTTATTTCTTGTTTTCCGCCTTTACTATCTCTATAAGGTCTATAATATCATTAAGTTCGTAATCGGCTCCAGACTTGATTGTGCTTCGTATGTTACCATAACGCGCAAAAGCAGTCTTTATCCCCAGTTGCTTTGCCCCATGTATATCCCTCTCAACCCAGTCCCCCAGCATCAGCGCCTCCTGCGGTTTTAATTTAAGGGCTTCCAGCGCCATTTTATACGGTTTCGGCGACGGCTTTTTTTCTCCGGTATCATCATAAGTCAGCACCCGGTCAAAGTAATGCTGCAACCCCAGCGAACATATCCTCATCCAGGCGGGAAGCCTTGGAGCATCTGATACGATAATCATCTTGATACCCATCTTACCAAGGTTCGTGAGGGTCATGTGAACATGCGGGTAAAGGGTCATGTTTCCCTCTTTTGCCTTCCTGTATCCCACTATTCCCGCGGCAAGTATCCTGTAATCAATCTGCCCGAAATTCTTTTCAAGGACCTTATCAAAAACCTGCTGGTCTTCAATCCCTTCTCTATCATAAATATCATATATTTTTTTTGATAGTTCTTTCTTGCCTATGTCAGCCCCGGCATCAATCATTGCATCAACCGCAGCTTCCACAGATGCAGTCTTAAACTTCATAAAATCCATCAATGTATTATCAAGGTCAAAAATTATTGCTTTAATCATAGTTTCTCCGTATGCTCTAATCTTTAATATATCAATAATAACATAAAAAATCAAGTTGTTCTTGACTTTCATTGGAATTCTGCCATAAAAACAAGAACACACTTTTCTTTTTAAATTACCACATAATTAACTTTCTTATGACAGAATTCCATTGACTTTCATTAAAAATTATCTTAAGTTATAAAAAACAAGGGAGGACGGCATGAAATACAGGGAAGGCAGGCTGGGCAGGGTATTCGTCTTAAAATTTGAGCATGGGGAGGATTTTCAAAAGGAAGTATCAGATTTCTGCAGAAAAGAATCTGTACGGTGCGGGCAGGTACAGTTCCTCGGAGCAATAAAAGGAAGTGAAGTTGTGGTGGGTCCCAGGGAACCTGTCATACCACCCGAACCCATCTGGAAGAAATTCAACGATGGCAGGGAAGTAGTTGGCTACGGGACTATATTCTGGGATGAAGATGAACCCAGGGTTCATCTTCATGGAGTGTTTTCACGCCGGGATAACGCATTTATCGGATGCATAAGGAAGAAATCCGAGGTTTACCTGATTA
>JAUXBS010000120.1 GCA_030619245.1 Clostridia bacterium
ATTGAATTCCACCTTTAGAGCCACAAGCTCATCTTCCCTGTCTTTTATTTCCCCGGCCCATTGATTTTGCTGTTCCTTCGTCTTCCCGGCAATTATATTCAGTTCCTCGTGTTTTTTTCCGGCAGCAGCTATCGTCCTGGCTTCATTTTCAGTGTACTCTATTTTCAGCCTGTTTATTTCACGCCCCTTCTCTTCCAGTACCCTCCTGAAATCCGCCTTGTTTTCCGATTGCTTTTCCTTCAGGACGTTTAATTCCTTCTCAAGGGAATTTACAGTCTTCTCAAACTCTGCCCTCATCTTTACAAAGTCCATTTCAAGCTGCAGGTTATCGCCATCCTTGAGTTTCATGTTCTTTACCAGCGCGTTTTTTTCATCCTGGTGCCTGCTTTCAAACAGCCTGATTTCATTTCGGTTTTGCTTAACGGATACCTCATGCATTTCAACTGACTGCAAAATACTTGCTTTCAGATTGTTTATTTCGTCATTCTTTTCTTTTACCGACTGTTCAAGCCCAAGAATCGCCTCCGATGTCCTTGCCTTCATTGCGTTTATATCCTGCTCCTTTGCGTTAAGCGCTTCTTCAAGCCTGGTGGTTTCTCTTACCATTTCATGCTTGATGCTGTTGATCTCCCCGGCCCTTACCTTCATCTTCGCATTCCAGACCTCTTCCTGTGAATTAACCTTTAACTGAAGCTCCTTCGTACTGTCATTTTCTTTCAGCAGCTCAATTTTCATTGCGGCAGTCTTATCAGAGTACTCCTTGCGGAGCAGGTCATTCTCCTGTATCTTTTCCTTTAAGTTAACATCCCACTTAAACCTTACCTCGTCCAGTTTCAGCTCGGTTTGCTTTAATTCCTTAACCTTCTGCTCGTATTCCCCATTGAGGTGAGTCTCAATCTGCGTTGTCCTGATACGAGAATCCTTAAGTTCCTCATCCTTCAATTCAACATTCTTATCCAACAGCGCAATCTCATCATCGTACTTTTTCTTCTGTATCTTCAGCTCTTCCTTATACTTATCTTTCGTGTATTCCAACTCGTCCTCAACATCCTTCTGCTCCCTATTCTGCCTTGCCTTATCCTTCTTAAATGTATTTACAATCCCTGAATGCTCGGCTTCGGTTTCATCCAGTTTTTGCCTCCACCTGTCGTCATCCTGCTTCCTCCTCTTTATAAAATCTTCCAGTTCCTGTTTCAGCCGGGAATTATCAGTTTCTAACTGCCGGATATTACTGTCCAGTTCTGTCCTTTCAATACCCGCTTCCCTGTTTTTATCCCTGATAATATCCTGGATGGAATTCTGGCGCTTTATCTCCGCGTTCTTCAATTTATCTTCAATATCCGCAAGCTTTTCCTCGCGCCGGTTCAGGCTTTTGAACTGTTCGTTGTAATTTCTTTTAATTTCCGCTTCCCGGATTGTTATCCTGGCGCTTATTATCTTCTTATCTTCCTCCAGCTTCAATACCCGCTTTTCCCACTCTGTTCGTTCTCCCCTGTACTTGCGGGCAATATTGTTAAGCTGGCTCCCCAGGTACAGCTTGACGCGCCGGATTTCATCTTCCTTCGCGTCTTTGATGCTAAGTAATTTTCTGTTTATGTTGTTACTATCGTTATTCCCCATTTTATTCTCCCTGTAACCTAATCTGTCCTGCCCATAATCGTTTTAAGTTTGTTTATCTCCTTCAGGGTATATTCCCGCCATCCGTTTAGAGCATTCCTTCTCGGCAGTGGAAATAAATCCCTGGATTCATACCTGATAATAGTTTGTTTTGAGATTCCAAGAAATTTTGCCACGTCTTTTATTCGGTAGTATTTTTCTATAATCATGCCAGCCTCCAGTATTCAGGTTTGTATACTTTTGATATGCCTTGGTAATTACTGATATGCTTTTATATACTGTTAGTATATCTAATTGCATTAATACGTAATATATATAGTATGAGATATATTGTCAATAACCGTATTCGATATTAAAACATCATTATTAGAAGTTATATTATGAAACCTTTGATTTTCTTCAAATCCCTTAATTATTCTTCCAAAAACAAGGAAATCATAATCATGCTGACCCTGAATGGGCGATACGGGATTTGAACCTGTGACTTCTTCCGTGTAAGAGAAGCACTCTAACCGCTGAGTTAATCGCCCTTAAAGCTGTAATAGATTTTGATTATAGGAATATTGGATTGGAAAGTCAAGAATAATAGTAAGAAATCATGGGAATGGGAAGCCGTAGGCCCTTAGCGGAGCCGATGGAGCGACTCCGCTTTTGAACAATCCCTGATATTTTACAGTTTCCGTCTATTCTGAAATATTTTGCGGATATTTACCGCCTTTAAATTCCCTCACAGATATTCAGTAATTTCTGGGAATTTATTTGCTATAATATAAATTGATTTATCACGATTGGGTCCACGTTTGACTTTTTGCCTGATTTTTGCTATAAACTCATTAAAATATAAAGAATTAGAAAGGTGTTTTAAGAATGAGATTATCAATACTTATGCCCATTTATAATGAAGAAAATACTATAAAAGAAATATTACGGCGGGTAAAAGAAGCAAATGTTAAAAATATAAATGACAAAGAAATTATTATTATAAACGACGGTTCAACGGATGGAACAAAAGAAATCTTAGAGAATATCGAACAACCGGGAATAAAGATAATTCATCTGAACAAAAACAGAGGTAAAGGATGGGCTATTCGCGAGGGAATGAAAAGCGTTACAGGTGATATCGTTATCATCCAGGATGGTGATCTGGAGTATAACCCTGATGATTACAATGATTTAATTCAACCAATTATAGTTGACGGATATGAAGTGGTATATGGTTCCCGCCTGCTCAATAAGGATAATGAAATTTCTTATTTTGTCTATTCCTTTGGAGGAAGATTGTTGACTCTAATAACTAATTTGCTGTATCATTCCCATATTACTGACGAACCTACCGGTTATAAGGTATTCAAAACAAACGTTTTAAAAAGCATAGATTTAAAATGCAAGAAATTCGAATTCTGCCCGGAAGTAACGGCAAAAATATTAAAAAAAGGTATAAATATTAAAGAAGTTCCTATCAGGTATTCACCCAGAAAAATATCCGAAGGGAAAAAAATCAGGTGGTACGTTGGGTTGGATGCTATCTGGATTTTGTTTAAGTATCGTTTTGTTGACTAATGCTTTTCCCTTGCTTCACAAATACGGTAAGTATACTGCTTTAAGTTGGAATAATAACCAGGGCCGCAAGTTGACATAATCTAAATATAGTGTAGTGTTACGGCATTATAAGGAAAAATATGGATATTTTATTTATTAATCCTCCCTGGACGGTGGAGAATAAAGATAATCTCTGGAAGAATGTGAGAAGTTGTTTCCCCAGTCTGGGGATCGCATATATGGCATCTTTTCTGGAGAAGCATGGGAAATTGGTAAAAATCTTAGATTGTACTGCTGAAGAAATCAGTTTAAATGAAATAAGAAGTGTATTAAAAAAATACGATAAACCTGAATTTATAGGCATTACTTCTACTACCCCGACTATTGTAAATGCCCTGAATATTGCAGAAATCTGCAAAAAAGAATTTTCCCGTGTTAAGGTTGTTCTGGGCGGCGTACATCCTACTGTTTTACCTGGAGAGGTACTTGAGAATAAATGGGTTGATTATGTTGTTCGGGATGAAGGTGAAGTTACAATTAAAGAATTAGTCGAGGGCAAAAACCCGGGGGATATCCCGGGGCTATCCTATAAAGCCGGTAAGGATATAATTCATAATGCCTCCCGTCCATTGATTAAAGATTTAGATGAACTTCCTATCCCGGCATACCATCTTTTACCGATAGAGAAATACCATCCTGCAGTGGGGGCATATAAAAGACTGCCTGCAATGAGCCTTTTTACCACAAGAGGCTGCCCCGGGCGATGCACGTTTTGCTATAAAACCTTTTACGGCAAAGTCCGGTTGCGCTCAGCTAAAAATATTATTGAAGAAATCAAGTTACTGCAGAATAATTATGGAATTGAGGAAATCGCTTTTTACGATGATGCTTTTACCGTTTCCAAAAAAAGGGTAAAGGAATTATGTTGTCTCCTTAAAGAAGAAAAGATAGATGTGGCCTGGACCTGTTTTTCTATATCTAAACATATTGATGAACAATGCCTGATACTGATGAAAGAATCCGGCTGTCACCTGATTTTGTTTGGCGTTGAATCAGCCGACGACCAAATCCTTAAAAACATAAACAAGAACATTTCCCTGGAGCAGGTAAAAGAAACAATAAGATTGTGTAGAAAGATTGGCATTGAAACCAGGACCTCGTTCATGTTTGGCAATCCGGGCGAAACAGAAGAAACGATTAAACGAACCATTAACTTTGCCATTGAAATGGACTCGGATGAAGCGCAATTTAACATTGTTACCGCCTATCCCGGGACAGAGCTTTTTTCCTGGGCCGAAGAAAAGGGATGCTTATTGACGAAAGATTGGTCTAAATACAATATGTCGGAAATTAATATTATTGTACCAACCCTGGATGAACGCATCTTGAAAAAATATTATAAGTTATCTCACAGGAAATTTTATTTAAGGCCAAAAATAATATTAAGAAGGTTACGAAAAATAAGGAATGTCCTTCAATTAAAACAGGAAATAAAAGGTTTATTTGCCATTCTATGTTTTTTGTTCAGCCCCAAGCCTGTAAAGGAGTCACAGGAAGCCATTATGCCGGGAGAAGGCAAGCAGGATAAAACTGGACGACGGACAACTGGATCAGGGTGAGAACCGGATATATTCCAATCCCATTGCAATGAATCGAGCGTCTTGCATAGATGCCCTTTTAAAGTGCTTATATACAAACTTTAGCTCCTCAATCTCCCCGTTGAAATATCTGC
>JAUXBS010000286.1 GCA_030619245.1 Clostridia bacterium
CAAAAGCTGAATTGATCAAGCAATTAATAAATAGCCATTAATCAGGTATATCAAATAAAACTGTTTATTGCCATATTTTGTTAAATGTCGAGACCTGACCCCCGCTTATTTTAAATATAATACCAGATGATTATCCAGTGTCTGATTCACAGAATTATTATATGATTTCAATTATTTTTAAAACTTGAAGTTGACTGAAACACGATGGGCATCGCCTATACTTCCGGGCACCCACGCGTAATCCAGGCTGAACCCTCCTGACATCAAGCCTGCTCCAAGGGTATAACCGAGAAATAAATCATTCCCGGTATTATAGCCGCATCTTATTGAAAACAGCTGTTTCATCGTGTATTCCCCGCCGAAGCAGTAGTACATGCTGTTATACATCGGGATATTGACTTCCGCGCTCACCAGGATGCGGTTTTCTCCGTCTATAACATAACTCAACCCTGATTTGATATTCATCGGAAGTTTGTACGCTTCCTCTATGAATGTCATTTCAGTCCCGACATTCTGAACCGCGGCGCCTACTGAAAAACCGCCTGCTTTGAACATTACACCTAAATCACCCGCAAACCCGGTTGCCGGTTCCTCATATTCATCATCTATACTCTGCTGGATAAACTTGGCATTCACTCCTATCATTAATCCGTTGTTATCATCCTTTTTACCCATTTTAACTGCATAGGAGAGGAGCCCTGTCAGGTCATAGGCAGTAAAATCAGGACGTTCCGTTTTATCCCACTCCATGCCAATCATATCGTCCATGTGCAGGTAAACACCGCCCACTGCCAGGGTTGCCTTGTTTTTCAGTTTAATTGCTAACACGGCAGACTCATTCTCAATATTCTCATAATACCTGTTATAATGACAGCCCAGTTCCCTACCCTCAAGCTGAGCCAGGCCGGCTGGATTGCTGAATACGGCGTTAATTTCGTCGGAAACAGCGCAGTAAGCTCCCCCCATGGCAACAGCCCTGGCCCCCATATTCATCCTGAGGAACTGCGCTCCCGCCACTCCCGCATTCCCGTTAATCTCCTGAGAAAGCAGGGCCTGTGACAAAAGTAACAGAACCGAAATTGAAGCAAAACAAATTGTAATAAATTTCTTTCTCATTTTTTTTCCTGTTATTTAATAATTGCTATCTTTCCCGACAGTTTATCGTTTTGGTCATTTGTTATCACGTATATGTAAACTCCGCTTGCCACCGGCATGCCGCTCTGGTTATCAAGTCCCCAGGTAACCTTATTATCATCAATGTCCTCCGCCTTCCAGACAAGGCTTCCCACTATGGTGTATATACTGACATTCGTGTTCTCGGTCAGGTTCTCAAAAGTTATGCCCTCAACCCCGAGGCCGGAATGCCTTGACTTGTAAGGGTTGGGATAAATTATTAAATCATCATAGTCGCTTGCCTGGGTCGGGTATAATATTCCAAACATTGAGAAGTGATTTGAATATGTAACTATTTTATTCTCCCCTGTATCGATTACGGAGTCTATCGCCTCCCACTCCGCGCTGTTTGTATTGTACCTGTAGCCGCTCAGTATCCCCTCGTCTTCCCCCTCGTAATCATAGAATACCTCAAGCGCCGGCCTGTTGCCGTTTTCAAGAGTACTCTTCCCGTATCAGAGCGTAA
>JAUXBS010000072.1 GCA_030619245.1 Clostridia bacterium
TTGCTTCTTTATCCTTTTTTTGGTTACTCAGCATATAAGCCACTCTTTTCTGCGCTTTTTCCGAATACAATCCCCCTGGATTGCTTTTTATAAATTCCTCATACATGATTTTCGCGCTTTCCTTATTCCCAATAATACTGTTACACTCCGCAATCTGACATTTGATATACACCAGAAATTCTTCATTTTCTCCGAATTCATCCAATGCCTTTTCGTAATGCATTAATGCTTCTGAATAATTCTTTTTATAAAACTGTTTCTCTCCTTCCTGAAAATCACCTGCAAGAGCAACTGAATGAAAAACAATTCCTGCCAGCAAACTGCATAAAATCCTAAAAATCAATTTCTTCATATTATCCTCCATTTAAATTATTCTACAAACAATTATTAAGGTTCTTGCTTTTATATAACAGGCTTATATATTTTGATAGTACAATTAAGGATAGGTTATTAATCCCTAATCTTTCATCGTTAATTATTAAAATTATGGTGTCTGGTATTTCCCCCACCCTCTCACACGATGTATAGGTAAATTCTTTGTTTTACCAGCCACAGCCTGCTTCTTCTACCAGGGTTGTTCTGTAGGACTCATATAGAATATTGCTACCACACTGTTCTCCATTTGTATCTATTCCTGTTTTGCCATTACAATCTAAAATGTAATTGTTACTGGACTTTGTATATGCCCCTAATATACTTACCAAGGATGTGCTCTACCAACTGAGCTATCCCAGCCCTTTACCACTGGAGCGGGCGAAGAGAATCGAACTCTCGTAATCAGCTTGGAAGGCTGAGGCTTTACCACTAAGCTACGCCCGCAGCAAAGTATGGGCAGGGAAGGATTTGAACCTTCGTAGGACTAAGTCCGCTAGATTTACAGTCTAGTGCGATTGACCGCTCCGCCACCTGCCCGAAACTTAATCGAGTTAGATATTATCAATTTAAGAGGATTTTGTCAAACAGAAAAAAAAGTTTTAATTTAACCTTCCAGCGATAAGGCAGTACAAAAAATGAGATTTATTTTGCAAATGCTCGGAAAATATGATATATATTATATATTATATTTATAATATGGACAGCAATGAATTAAAATAAATGCTTTAATTGCACTATATACAAACCGCGTTTGACAGGCTGGACAAAAAACAGCAGTAAGACTACAGACAAGGAGGAACTATAAATGGGATTTATGGACTTTTTTGTTTTTCTGGCGTTTATCAGTTGTGTTGTGGGATTAGGGATTTTCAAAAGCCGCAAGGAAAAAACCAGTGAGGATTATTTCCTCGCAGGCCGCGGGCTTCACTGGTGGCTGATAGGGATTTCTCTTATAGCCGCAAATATTTCAGCAGAACAATTTGTCGGTATGTCGGGAAGCGCCGCGGATTATCTTGGCCTCGCAATCGCAAGTTATGAATGGATGGCGGCGATAACGCTGGTTGTAGTCGCGTTTGTATTCCTTCCTTATTTCCTCAAGACGGGAATATTCACAATCCCGCAGTTTTTAGAGCACCGGTACAACCATTGGGCGCGCAGTATGATGGCTATTTTCATGCTGTTGATTCTGATTGGTGTTTCCCTGTCCGGAGTTATCTACGCCGGCTCATTAACCATGCAGGATCTCCTCGGCCAGGTAAACATTAATATAAACCTGGCAACGGCCTGTTGGATAATGGGTTTGATTGCAGCGCTGTACGTAGCTTTCGGAGGGCTTAAAGCCTGTGTCTGGGCAGACCTCGTGCAGGGCACAGCGCTTATCATTGCAGGCGGTGTGATAGCCTGGCTGGCGCTACGGCACCTTGGCCTTACTCCCGTCAATGAGTTGGTGGACGCAACCGGGGCTGTCGCCTCAAATTTAAGCGAAAGCGGAGGGGTTTTCCAGAAATTCAAACTACTGAACGCAACTAAACTGCATATGGTTCTCCCCAGGACAGACCTGAACATCCCCTGGACCGCGCTTATTATAGGCCTCTGGATTCCAAACTTTTACTACTGGGGGCTTAACCAGTATATAACCCAGCGTATCCTGGGGTCTGCATCGCTCAAAGAAGGACAGAAAGGCATAGTGTTTGCCGCGGCGCTGAAACTTGTAATACCGTTTGTCATCGTATTCCCCGGGCTCATGGCCTTTAATATGTTCAGTTCGGAGATGGCGGACAAAGCCGCATCAGACGATAAAATCATTCTTCAAAACACAAAAGTGATTGAATTGTACGAATCGGAAATAAACAGCAAAGAATCGTTGAATATATTTGTTTTTGATAAAGGCTGGAGCCAGAGGAATGTTGAAAAAGCAAAGGAACTCAGCGCTTATAATGAAAATATTCGTTTAAGGGCTGAAATGAACGGCAAGAACGTTGTTAAGAAAAGGTTGCTCGGCTACAAGACGGATTCTGCGCTCGGACTGCTAATCGGCAAGTTAGTCCCGAAGGGTTTTGGCCTGTACGGTTTTATCATTGCAGCGCTTCTGGGAGCAATCATAAGTTCGCTTGCCGCCATACTTAATGCAGCTTCCACAATCTTCACAATTGATGTATATAACAGGTATATAAGTAAAGAAGCCGCCCAGAAAACGCTTGTGATGGTCGGCCGTATATGCGTCGGTATCTTCGTAGTAATTGGATGTGTTATATCGCCTCAACTTGCAAATCCCAAGTTTGGCGGTATATTCAAATATATCCAGGAATTCCAGGGTTACATTTCTCCGGGTATTCTTGCTGTATTTATATTCGGCATTATTAACCGCAGGGCCCATAGGAATTTAGGAGTAATAGGATTGATAATCAATCCTTTCATCTACGGATATCTTGCAAAGTTCCATCCATCAATAGCATTCCTCGATAGAATGGCTATCTGCATGTTTGCTGTGCTTGCTATAATGACCATTGCAGGTCTGTTTTGGAAGATGCCAGAACGAATTGAATTCAAATCCGATACAAAACTGGATCTTGCACCTTCAAAACCTTCATTGATTTTCGGTATCGGGATTGTTATTGCTACTCTGGTTCTCTATATAGTCTTCTGGTAAGAACATCCAAAACTTAGCCCCCCCACGGTTTACCGTGGGGGGGCTAGAGTATTACTTGCCAATAAAAAATCCCCTCAACGGCCTGCTATCGGGGATTTTGTAATATAATATTTATATTTTGATAAAAATGATGTTTATATATTGCGATTTTATATTTATGATAATTGCTTGTTCATGAAATTGTTTATAATTTCATAATCAGCGTTGCTTATTGTTAAAAACCTTAGTCCTGCCCCCTCTTTACCTAACCAGACCACTATCCCCCTGACCTTTATCAGCTTCTTATCACCCGGAACACTGAATTCCATTGCTAAAATGCTTCCCGGCTCGTAATTAATACACTTGAGTAGAAAAATACCATCACAGCACAGGTCTTTTGAGTAGTACTTTGCCTTATCCCCCCTGCATTTAATCTTTATCTCAATTCTCGGGTATTTTCTTTTATCAATATTTTTATTATTTTTATTATCGATTTCTTCCATGATTATAATATAACAAATACAGGGGGTTTAATCAATGTTTTTTATAGGGGGTTTTGACAGGATAGGACCTGCCGTGAACAGGCAGAATAAAAATAATAAAAACAGAAATATCTTAAATGTAATATTGACACGGAGTTTCTACTTTGTCAATGAGTTATATTTGTAACTTTATCGCCCACTGATATTTTGTTACTTTTGAACCAGCCTGCATTCATCTCAAGCGCATACATTATATCATCTGATTTTGATTCATAACTCCTTAATAAATTATCGGGGATATTCTCATTCTCCTTCTTCATTGCGCGGATTTCCCGTATGATGCCTTTTGAATCCAGGTAGGCAATGTCAAGGTCCATACAGCAGCCCTTCATCCAGAATACACGCCTGTCCGCGCCGGGAAATTCAAAAAACATTCCCGAATCATCAGCAAGGCTCTTGCGCCCGGAAAGCCCTTTCTCTCTCTTCTTTTTTGTATCAGCGATTTCAACATCAATAACCCTGCCGCTCACCATGATTCTACGGAATTCTGAATTATGCCGAACCTGCATGTCCCCTTCACTACTGCACCCGCTGAACCCGGCAACTATAAAGAAAATTGCTATTTGAGTGAATATCCATATATTTATTGATTTTTTCGATTTCAACATAACTGTTCTCCCATAAATAAAAAAAACCCCCTTTTCAATGACGGCGGTGTTAAAAATCAATGGCTCTTAATATGCCGCAGGACGGAATCGAACCGTCGACGCATAGATTTTCAGTCTATCGCTCTACCGACTGAGCTACCGCGGCATAATCAATTTATTCGGAGATACTACTAAAATAATGCCGGTCTGTCAATAAAATTAACCTCTTAAAACCCCAGAGAATAAAGAATAAACCCCGTCAGGACACCTACCGTAAAATTGAATAATTTTATCTTTAGCGGGTCTTTTATGGTATAGGAAAGCAGGGGAAGCATCCCGTGGCCGTCCTGTACTATTGAACTTGCCAGCAGCACGGAAAAAGGCACCATTCCCTTCGCGAACATCGCCACGAATATCAGGTGGGGGCCCGAATCAGGTATGATGCCTACCAGGCATGCCAGAAATATGACTGAAAGCATATGTTCCCTTACAAACCCTTCAAGGTTCCATAGTTCAAGCCCCGTATCCAGCAGGAACAGGGCCCCGACGGTCCATAAAAGGATTTTCCAGAAATGCTTTTTTAATATATGGTTCCAGATATGCTCTTCCAGGTAATGTTCAGGCACGGTAATAACTATTATACCCGTCAGGAAAAGCAAACTTACCAGGGTAATATTCTGCCAGCTCGCCTTATCATGACCGGCAATACCGGTAAGAAAAGCATAAATGAATACAGCTATCAGCAGGAGGATGAGGAATCTTTGAAAGGATATATTCTTCAGGTTTTTAATTATTTCCCCTGAATTCAGGAGCCTGCATTCACTGTCTTTATGAATGTTTATTACCTTGCATTCCTCGCAGGGTTTTATTTTGAAAAATACCGCCAGTTTATCATATAGAAAAGAAAAACCAAACCCCATTATGAACAATATGATAAAAAGGAGAATGGCCTTCCCGGGAAACATTGCCAGCATTACGAATGCAGCATCCCCGCTTGTAGCCAGCATGCTGCCCGCAATTGCCCCGAATGAGATTAAACCGCGAACGTAAAACGTGACATTCATGAAAGAACCCAGGCAGCCCGGAACAGCCCCAAAAAATGAGGCTATGAAGTACTGCCTCCACCGGCCGCCTTTTATAATCCTGCTCATCCCGCCCCCGGTTAATACATTAAGATAGTCAACAAAGACCATCATAACGAAAACAAAGACGGAAATCATAATACCATGTTTCAGGCTGTGAAATAAAATATCCATGTATTAATTATAACAATTTCTTAATCTCATCCTCAAAGAAACTTCTGGGCCTGTATCCAACAACCTTTTTTACTATATTCCCCTTCCTGTCAATAATAAAGGCTGTCGGTATACCTCTTATACCGCCATAACTGCTGACCGTCTGTTGACCGCCGAACACCATGGGATAATTTATCCCCATTTTTTTTGCGAAAGACCTTACCTTATCCTCTCCCCCTTTATCAAGGTTAACGCCTATCATCACAAAACCTTTATCCCTGTATTCACTGTACATCTTAACAAATTCAGGGATACCCATACGGCAGGGCCCGCACCACGTAGCCCAGAAATCCAGGATAATCACCTTTCCCGCATACTCTGAAAGGGTTAATTTACCGCCGCTAACTGTCTCCAGAGTAAAATCAGGGGCATCCCCCCAGGAACCCCCTTTTCCCCCGGGCTTTTCAAGGGATTCTGATATTTTCTTCTCCAGTTCCTTTGTCCTCTGTTCAATCCTTTCTTCCTTGGTTAACTCCGATTTATTTGCATTTTTTACCGAAGCATCCTTCCCCTTGCATGAAGAAAATAATACAATAAATCCCACTAACAGGCATAACAATTTTTTCATCTTGTTCCCCTTCCCTGTAAACGGCTGGTTTTTTTATGCTGATAACAACTTCTCAACTTGTTCCTTCAACGACTCTTTTGACTGAGCGCCAATAAGAGAATTAATCTCCTTGCCATTTTTAAAAAATTTTAAGGTTGGAATAGACATCACCCCGTTTGAACCCGCCGCTTCAGGACAATTATCAACGTTTACTTTCACTACCTTTAACTTGCCGTCATATTCATCGGCGATTTCTTTCACGACCGGCTCAATCATTTTGCAGGGCCCGCACCAGGTAGCCCCAAAATCAACCAGCACCGGTAAATCAGACTTTAATACCTCCTGTTCAAAATTCGCATCCGTGGCTTCAATTTCCATCCTTATTCCTCCTTCTTCCTGTTTTTTTCTTTGCTAAAAAA
>JAUXBS010000179.1 GCA_030619245.1 Clostridia bacterium
AAGATGGAGCGGTTGCATAAGCTGTTAAAACATGCGGACCTTTTTGCGTCGTTGAATGAAAGGTCCTTAAGGCTGCTGGAGAAGGAGATGAAACTGGTTTCCTTTAAACCCAACCAGGTTATCTGCCGGGAGGGCGAGGAAGGCCATTTCATGTTCCTGGTTGATACCGGCAAGGTAGGTGTGTTTAAGAAGTCCAGGGCCGGCAAGGAAGTTGAAATCACGGCCCTTAAGCCGGGCGAAGCGGCAGGTATCATGAGTCTCTTTGAAAAGGATGTAAGGTCGGCAACATTGAAGGCAACCGTGAATACCGGGATATGGGAACTGGACAAGGAAGTATTCCATCATCTGCTTGAGAAGGACAATGCTTTCAACCAATCCATGCTGAAGACTCTCAGTAGACACCTGCGCAGGGAAGGCGGGGTTGTCGCGGAGCTCCGTTCCTATGATGAGGAAAAGAGACTGAAGGTTGCGGTATTTGATTCAAAGCCGTATGTGGAGGGGATATTCAATGAGCGGAACAGGGACCGGTATTCATTGAAGTTCTATGAGCCGCGCCTTAATACCGATACTGTTTCTCTTGCCTCAGGTTTCAAGGTTATATGTATTTTCGTCAATGATACGGTAAACGCGGCCGTTGTCAGGCAATTAAGCCGGCTCGGGGTGGAACTGATAGTGTTAAGGTGCGCGGGTTACAACAACGTTGATATCAAGGCGTGCAAAAAGCACGGAATAGACGTTGCCCGGGTTCCCGCATATTCACCGTATGCGGTCGCAGAGCATACCGTTGCCCTGATAATGGCGTTAAACCGCAGGATATTTAAGGCGCACTCCCGGGTGAGGGAGAGCAATTTCTCATTGAACGGCCTGATGGGTTTTGACATGCATGAGAAGACAGCGGGAGTTATCGGTACCGGGAAGATAGGGAAGTGCCTTGTTAATATCCTGTGTGGTTTTGGCTGCAGGGTACTGGCTTTTGATAAGTTTCCCGATAAGGCGCTGGCAGCCGGCGGGAAGGTTAAATACGTGAAACTGGATGAATTATTCAGGAAATCCGATATCATTTCCCTGCATGCGCCGCTGTCCAGGGAAAGTTATCATCTTATAAATAAGGAAGCCATAGCCAGAATGAAGAAGGGAGTGATGATAATAAATACCAGCAGGGGGGGGCTCATAGATACCAGGGCGTTAATCAAGGGGCTGTTAAGCGGCCGGGTCGGATACGCCGGGCTTGATGTTTATGAAGAAGAAAGCAAGTACTTCTTCGAAGATTTCTCAGAGAGCGTGATACAGGATGAGGTCCTGGCGCGCCTTACGACATTTAACAATGTGTTGATAACAAGCCACATGGCATTTCTTACAAGAGAGGCGTTGTCTAATATTGCCGGTACGACTTTTGATAATATAGAAGAACATGAATCCGGCAAACGGGGCAGCGGGCTTACCAATGATGTAACCCGGGCTTGATACGGCATAGTTACGGCTGAAGGGATATGAAGGGAAACCTATGATAAAAATAACAGCGCAGAATGTTTATGATATCTATTCACCGCGCAAGTGTAAAAGAAGATTGTACCTCAGGTCCAAAGGCGTTGAGGGAGCGAAACCTGAAGAAATAGAGGAACTTATAAGGAAGCTCGGGAGAAGGCACGAGGCGGAACACCTGGAGTCATTTGAAGAGTATGAGGATGTCTCAAAGGAACCCCATACTGAGCGCGCGGAAGCCACTAAAACGCTTATTGAGAAAAAAGCGCCTGTAATCTACCAGGGCGTTCTCAAAGAGAAAATACTCCTGGACGGCCGGGAGGTGGAACTTACCGGGATGCCGGATTTCATGATAAGGGATGGAGACAGTTATATCATACGGGAATGCAAGATAGCCATAAGGCTCAAAGAACACAAGGAAATCACCCTCCAGTTGTGCATTTACGGTTTTCTCTTCAGGAAGGTTACGGGCAGGGCGCCCTCAAGGCTTGAGGCTTACCTGGGTGACCGCACTACCGGAGACATCCCTTACGACAATCAGAAAGCAGTGAATATACTTAAACTTATTAAGTCCATTAAGGTCCTTGATAAGGAGCCGTATTCACCTGTCGGCTGGAGCAAATGCAAGAATTGCGCCTTCAGGAAGGTATGCTGGGACAGGGCGATAAAAGACAACAATGTTGCCACCCTCAGCAGTGTAGCTCAGAATATAGCCATAGAGTTAAAGGACCGGGGGGTTGAAACCATTGAGCAATTGCTGGCTAAATATGACGAAAACAGCTTACATGACATGAAGTTGCTTAACATGAAGAAGCCCAGGAAGATTGGCAAGGCTGCGGGAAGGATTATTAAGGAAGCCCTGGCAAGAAAAGAAAACAGGAATATAGTTCTTAAGAAACCCCAATTGCCGGATTCGGAGAATTTCGTGGTTTTTGACCTTGAAGGCATACCCCCGAATGTTGATTTACAGCAGAGCATATACCTGTGGGGTATGAAGGTATACGGTAAGAAACCCGGGAAGTTCATCCCGGCTATCGCGCCTATTGAAGAGGACGGCGACAGAAAGGGCTGGGAAAGCTTTCTGAAGCATGTTTCAGGGATATTCTCTGAGTACGGGGATATTCCCTTCCTTCACTGGCATAACTATGAAAAAACCAGCGTTAAAAACTACATTGAGAAATACGGAGACCCCGAGGGTACGGCCGGGAGGGTGCTTGATAACCTGTGCGACCTGTTTATCATTACAAAGGAATCAATTGTTCTATCCGTTCACAGCTACAGCCTCAAGGTCGTTGAGGTGGTTGCGGGGTTTAAAAGGACCCAGAAGGAGTTCGGTGGAGCCTGGTCCATAGTAAGGTATACTGAGGCGATGGAAACAAAGGACAGTAAGGAACAGGAGAAGATATTAAGCGAGATAATCAAGTATAATGAAGAAGACCTGCAGGCGACCTGGGCTGTATTTCAATGGCTCAAAATAATGGGGACGGTTCCTATTATTGAACCCGACTAATTTGGAGTATTGTAAAGAAAGCGCTTGACAACTTACCAGATTGATATTATAATATTAATAGTTAATAAATATAAAGAAATATTACTGTTTTAATGGAACTGAGTTGCCAGGGTTACAAGGTTTTTTGAGGGTCCGAGTTTTTTTATGCTTAAAAAAGGTTAATAACACTATATTATTAAACTAAAATTGTTTATTTCTTGTCAATGTTTCAATTAAATCATGAAATTCTAACACAGGAGACATTATGTTCAAAGAAATCAATTCTTTTTGGCTAAGAAAGATATTTTTACCGGCAGTAGTTCTCGTAGCTGCGGCAGTTGCGCTTTGTTACGCTGTCCCGTATGTCCCGGAAGCAACCAATCGAAGGAGGATTAATTTCAACGCCAGTTGGAAGTACTATAAGGGAACACCTACCGGCTTTCCCCAGGAGGAAGTATATACCAATGATGAAACCTGGGATATTGTGTGTGTCCCTCATACGCTTGAGGTGGTTGAGGACCATTTCGCTTCAATTTATCGCGACATAGGCTGGTACAGGAAGTATTTTGACATTGATACCAGCTACATCGACAAGAAGGTTTTTCTTGAGTTTGAGGGCGTTATGCAGAGGGCTCGTGTTTACG
>JAUXBS010000019.1 GCA_030619245.1 Clostridia bacterium
CATCTTTGTCATGCAGTGAATATGAAGTGACGGTGATTAATTCGGAAGGTGTAAGGAGGACGGATAAGGGCACTTATTGTTCGGCCGGCATAGATGTTATTGCGGGGGCTGGGAAGGAAATACAGTCCGGCGGGGATGTTGAAATAAAAAGATTCATTAAAGACCTTAACGTTAAAGGCCTGGTGGAAACTGCATGCGAGCGGGCGATTTCCATGCTGGGTTCAAAGAAGCCAAAGAGCCAGAGCGTACCGGTAATATTCGACCCCCTGGTTAGCTGTGAGTTTATTGAGGTTCTTTCAGGCAGTCTATGCGCTGATTCGGTTCAGAAGGGCAAATCCATGTTTACCGGCAGGGTGGGTAAAAGGGTTGCAAGTCCCCTGCTGAACCTCACTGACGACGGTACCCTTAAAAAAGGCGTGGGGACTTCCGTTTTTGACGCAGAGGGCATTGATACTCAAAAAACCCTGTTGATTGAGGGTGGAGTATTAAAAGGTTTTCTATACAATGATTATACGGCAAACAGGGGGGGGGTTGAGTCAACGGGGAATGCGGTAAGATCCTTCAAGGCATTGCCCGGAGTGGGGATGAGTAACATGATTATTGAGGCGGGTGACACGGACAGGAAGAGCCTGACAGACATTGAAAAGGGTGTTTACGTGTTTGGTGTGATGGGGATGCACATGATAGATACAATATCAGGGGACTTTTCAATAGGCATTAACGGGATGTGGATTGAGAATGGCAGTTACAGCCATCCCGTGAGCGGTGTTACCATAGCCGGCAATATTAATGAGCTGCTGAATTCCATTGATTCAGTCGCAAATGATACTAAGTTCTATGGAAGTGTTGGAGCTCCTTCAATAAGGATTAAGAGCCTCATGTTGAGTGGAAAGTAGGCTGCATGGTAAAACCAAAGGACACAGTGAAAATAGTGGGTTTAATAGGTTATCCGTTAGGCCATTCTTTAAGCCCTGCAATGCACAATGCCGCGTTCAAACACCTCGGGCTTAACTTCGTTTACCTGGCAATGCCTGTAAAACCGGGTGATGTTGAAAGGGCCGTTAAAAGCCTTATCCCCCTTAAAATTACAGGTGTTAATGTAACCGTGCCTTACAAGGAGGAGGTTATAAAATACCTTGATAAAATCACCGGAGATGCCGGCCTTATAAAGGCAGTGAATACGATTCATAATACAAAAGGCAGGCTGGTAGGGTACAATACGGACGCGGATGGGTTTATTACGTCACTTTACAGGGAAGCCCGGGTAAAACCCCGGGGAAGGGATGTGCTGCTTATTGGCGCGGGCGGCGCCGGCAGGGCAATAGGCGTAAAACTGGCAGGGGAGGGTGTTTCAAGTGTTTTGATTTCTGATATTGATTTAAAGAAAGCAAAAGCCCTGCGCAGGCATATTAAGAAGTGCTTTCCCGGAACAGAGGTCCATTCAATAGGCGCGGGAGAAATAAGAAAGGTAATAAAAGACGTTGATATGCTGGTGAATGCCACGACAGTGGGGATGCGCAGGGGAGATACGCCTGTTGTGGATCCCGGTTGGCTACATAAAGGGATGTTTGTGTATGACGTGGTATACAATATTGAAACCAGGCTGTTAAAGGAGGCGAGGAAGAAGGGGCTTAAAACACTTGGCGGGCTGGGGATGTTGGTCAACCAGGGCGCCCTGGCGTTTAAAATATGGACGGGCAGAAAAGCTCCGGTAGATGTGATGAGGAAGGCAATAGAAAAAAAGGTTAAAAAATAAATCTGTTTTAGAGGAGGGCGGAATGATAAGATATTTTACGGCGGGAGAGTCTCACGGTAAGTGCCTTACGGTAATTCTTGAGGGTATTCCTTCAGGTTTAAGGCTGAATGAGGAAGACATAAACCGGGAACTGAAGCGCAGGCAGAATGGCTATGGCAGGGGTAAGAGGATGGACATAGAAAAGGACAGGGTGGAGATATTAAGCGGTGTGCGTTTTGGCGAAACAATCGGCAGCCCTATCAGCATGATGATAGAGAACAAGGACTGGAAGAACTGGAAGGATGAGATGTCTGTGAAGGAGACCCGGGATATAAAAGTTATGGAAAGGCCCCTTACTCATCCGCGTCCGGGGCATGCTGACCTCCCGGGTGTTTTGAAGTTCAGGCGCAGTGATATCAGGGATATTCTTGAACGTTCAAGCGCAAGGGAAACCGCTGTAAGAGTGGCAGTGGGGGCGGTTTGCAAGAAACTTCTAAGTACCCTGCGTGTAAATGTCCTGAGTTATGTCAGCAGTATAGGAAGTATAACTGCTAAATTACCCAGGATGTATTTAAACGATATTGACAGGTTTATCAAGAAAGTGGAATCAGCTCACCTGAGGTGTCCTGACAAGGCGGCAGAGAAGCTAATGATAAAGGCAATAAACAGCGCCGGCAGGAAAGGTGATACCCTGGGAGGCGTCTTTACGGTAGTTGTGAATAACGTTACTGCGGGGCTTGGAAGCCATGTCCAGTGGGACCTGAAGCTTGACGGGCTGCTTGCCCGTTCGGTTATGAGCATACAGGGTATAAAGGGTGTTGAGTTAGGCGGCGGGTTCAGCCTTGCTTCAAAACCCGGAAGCCTGGTGCATGACGAGATATTCTTCAAGTCGCCGAATAAGCGCGGCAGGGGATACTACAGGAGGACGAATAACGCGGGAGGAATTGAGGGGGGGATAAGTAACGGGGAAAATATAATTATCAATGCCGTGATGAAACCTATACCTTCGCTCGGGAAAGCGCTGCGTTCGGTTGACATACTAAGCAAGAAGCAGGTAAAGGCGGAAGTCGTGCGCGCGGATATTTGCGCGGTACCTGCGGCAGGGGTTGTGGCAGAAGCGGTAACAGCTTTTGAAATAGCAAAAGCCGTTAAAGGGAAGTTCGGCGGGGACTGCATGTTTGGTATGAAAAGCAATTACCTGGCATACGTTGAGTACGTGAAGAACCATTAAAATGAATATTGTATTAACAGGATTTATGGGAACGGGGAAGACCGCTGCGGGAAAGAAAATTGCCAATGCCCTTGATATGAAGTACATTGATATGGATGAGGTAATAGAAAAGGACGTAGGCAAGAGTATTTCACGTATATTCCGGGATTCAGGGGAGGAGTACTTCCGGGAGGTTGAAAAAAAGGTGGTAAAGTGCGTGGCGTTGCTTGACGGGTTCGTAATAAGCACCGGGGGCGGGGTTGTTTTAAAAAATGAGAACATGGATGAACTGGAAAAAAACGGCACGGTAATCTGCCTTACGGCAGCGCCAGAGGTGATACTGAAGCGCACCAGGAATACAAGTTACAGGCCGCTCCTGAACGTTGAAGACCCTGAAGGTAAAATAAGAAGACTGCTTGAGAAAAGAGAGTCTTATTATAAGCGCTGCAGCCTCATGGTGGATACATCAGAAAAATCCGTAAAGGAAGTTGTAACGGAAGTAGTGCGGCACATAAAACAAGCTGATGAGACAGAGCACTAGTGATAAAAGAATAAAACGGTTAAGGCGCAGGTTAAAGGCATGTAATATAGATGCTTTAATCGTATCTAATCCTTCAGATTTATTTTACCTGACCGGTTTCCCGGCGGAAGGGTGTATTGCCCTGGTGTCGGCCGGCAGCGTAGGGATATTTGCCCCGGCTATGTTATATAATCAGGTGAAGGATTTTACGGACGGATTTGAGGTAATAAACAGCAGGAACAACTTATTAGGCGCTCTGAAGAAGAGGGCCGCAGGGCAGGAGGTAAGGAGGATTGCTTTTGAGCAGTCAGCCGTGCCGTACAGGTTCTACATTGAATTTATAAGGAAGTTCAGGGAATACAAGGTAATATCAAAATGCGGCCTGGTTAAATCCATGCGGCTTATTAAGGATAATGATGAGATAAGGCTGATAAAAAAAAGCGCCGGTATATGCAAAAGAGCTTTTCGTTATATTGGAAAAAACCTCAAACCCGGAAAGAGTGAAAAGGAACTGGCAGCCGGGATGGAATGGTACTTCAAGGGAAACTGCGGCAGAGATGTTAGTTTCAGTACCATAGTTGCTTCCGGGGCCAATAGCGCATACCCGCATCATGTGCCGGGGGAAAGAAGGATAAAAAAAGACGACATAATCGTTGTTGATTCCGGCTGCAGGTATGAAGGCTACAGTTCTGACTTGACAAGAACGTTCTTTTTAGGTAATATTCATAAATTAAATTTTAAAAACATCCTGTCTACAGTGAGAAAAGCTCAAAGGGAGGCTATTAAGCGCATTAAACCCGGGGTGCATTGTTCGAGCCTTTACAGGAAGGCATACGGGATAATTGATAAAGCTGGTTATGGAAAGTATTTTATTCACGGGCTGGGCCACGGGGTCGGAATAGACGTACATGAAAAACCGTATATTAATTCCGGGAGCAGGGACGTATTGAAACAGGGGATGGTCATAACTATTGAGCCCGGGATATACGTTCCCGGAATGGGCGGCGTGAGACTTGAAGACATGGTTCTGGTCACAGAAGAAGGTTGTATGGTTTTATAGCCGATAGAGGTTTGAGGGAAAGATAAAGGATAAGGTATGATTAACGCTAATGAAATTAAAAAAGGCATGAACATTATTGTGGATGGACAGTTATATAACGTTCTTGATATGCAGCACCATAAGCCGGGTAAGGGCGGGGCAATGATGAGGACGAAGATTAAGAACATTGAAACGGGCACAATCATTGAAAGGACATTCAAGGGAGGGGATAAGATAGAAAAAACCACTCTTGAAAGAAAAAAGTACCAGTTTCTGTATGGCGATGGAAGTGGTTACAACTTCATGGACATGGAAACCTATGAGCAGATATCTTTTCAGAAAGAAAAGATAGGCAAATCAGCCGGGTTCTTGAAGGAAAACATGGAGGTTAATATTATTTTCCACAAAGATAATGTAATAGGCGTGGATATGCCGAAAAATATAGTTATGAAGGTCATTTATACCGAGCCGGGACACAAAGGGAATACAGCGACGAACGTGCAGAAGATTGCAAAGGTTGAATCGGGCGTTGAAGTTCAGGTCCCATTGTTTATAAACAATGGGGACACGATAGTGGTTAACATTGAAACAGGCAAGTATGTATCAAGGCAGTAGTGCTCTGTGACATAAATTACCGATATTTTTGAGGCTATAGTCTAAGGCAAATTCAAGTAGGATAGAAAAGAAATCAACAAAAGGAGGGGGCAGTGACCGAAGGCTTGCCGAGGGAACGTCACCCCGGGGGAGAATGTGTCTCCCCCATGACTGAGGCGGATTCAACAAGGGAGGGCGCCCCCTCTGGGGACTTCCTATTCCATAGAGTCGCAATCGAAACAACGAAGAAGTTGCACTTCGACTTCGCTCAGCATCTACGACCCGGAATTTAGCCTCCCAAAGGGCAAAGGCAAAAACGCCGGGAATTTATGTTACAGAGCACTGTAAGGAGAAACCATGAGTATAGACAATGAATTAAAGAAAGTTGAGAAATTTATATCTTCCCTGAAAAAAACCGATGTTGTTGAGCTTCTCTGGGAGAAAAACGGAGTGAAGATAGGATTTAAAAAAGATGATAATACGGTAAAAAACAACGATAAAATTCAAGAGAAGGCAGAAGAGAAAACGGGCCGGGTTGAGTTTAGGGTGAACAACGGGAAAAAGGAGTTGATACTACCGGATGATAATTACAGGACAATTAAATCAAGGATGGTCGGAACATTCTATAGTTCACCGTCACCAGGGAGCCCTGTTTACGTTAAGGCGGGAGAAGAGGTGAAATCAGGACAGCGGATATGCATGATAGAAGCGATGAAGGTTATGAGGGAAATCAGCATTAACGAGAATGCGAAAATAATAAGAATATTAATAGGAAACGGGCATCCGGTTGAGTATAATCAGGACATGTTTATAGTGGAACCCTTGAAGAAAAAAAACATAAAAGGATAAGGGGAACAATGGCTAAACTCTCAATTACAGATATTGACATAAAAGGAAAAAAAGTGTTGATGAGGTGTGATTATAACGTGCCTCTTGATAAGAACCGCAATATAACTGACGATACCAGGGTAAAAGCGTCTTTGAAGACCATAAAATACGTGCTGGATAATAACTGTCCTCTAATACTGTGTTCCCACCTGGGGAGGCCGAAGGGCAGTGTGAAACCGGAGCTTGGTTTAAAACCGGTTGCTGACAGGTTAAGGGAACTCCTTCCGGATGCCTCAAAGGTTATAATGGCTCCCGACTGTGTCGGGGGAGAGGTGAAGAAACTTGCGGAAGAATTGAAACCAGGGGAAATACTTCTGCTTGAAAACCTCCGCTTTCACAAGGAGGAAACAGACAATGATGCGGGTTTTGCAGGGAAACTTGCCTCGTTAGCGGAGATATTTGTCCAGGAAGCTTTCGGTACGGTGCACCGCGCCCATGCGTCAACCGCAGGAGTGGCAGTCCAGCTCCCCGCGGTGGCAGGGTTCCTGTTGCAGAAGGAAATCAAATACCTCGGTAATGCGGTAAAAAATCCCCAAAAACCCTTCGTGGCTATACTCGGCGGGGCAAAAGTATCGGGAAAGATAGCAGTGCTGAAGAACCTTATTGATAAGGTTGATACAATGATTATTGGCGGTGCTATGACTTATACCTTTCTTAAATCAAAGGGTATAACCATAGGAAACTCATTACTTGAGGAAGACAGTATAGGCGTTGCCAGGGAAGTAATGGATAAGGCATTTAAGAATAATGTTAAGTTGCTTCTTCCTGATGACCACATAATAGCAGATAAGGTTGATGCAGGCGCTGAGGCAAAAGAGGTGTCTGATGCAAATATTCCTGATGGCCTGATAGGCGTTGATATAGGGCCAAAAACAATAAGGAAGTACGTAGCTGAGATAAAGTCCGCAAAAACAATAGTGTGGAACGGGCCCATGGGCGTGTTTGAAATCGATAAGTTCGCAAAAGGTACGTTTGAAGTGGCGAAGGCAGTGGCGGAAGCCACCGGGAACGGAGTTGTTTCCGTAATCGGCGGCGGAGATTCCGTTGCGGCGGTAAATAAAATGGGTTTAAATGACAGGATGACCCATATATCCACCGGAGGAGGAGCTTCCCTTGAGTTCCTTGAAGGAAAGGACCTTCCCGGCATAACAGCGCTAAAAGATAAGTAAGGGAGGACACAATGATAGACACAGTAATTCAGGTTGTTCATGTTGCATCATCAATAATTCTTATTCTTATAATACTTGTTCAGATAGGGAAAGGCGCCAGTATGTCCAACCTGTTTGGAGGGGGCAGCAGTGAGGCTGTATTTTCCGGGGCAGGTGGAGACGTATTTATGAAGAAGTTAACTATCGTCTTTGCCGCGGTGTTTATGCTGACATCGCTGGGGCTTACCGTAATATCCTCAAGGAGTTCTATCAAAACAGTCATGGATAAGGTTCCACAGGCAGCGCCTCCGGCGGGGGTTGGTGTTGGGCTGGAAGAGAAGGCGCCGGCAGTGGAAGTTCCTGTCCCGTCTGAAGAAAAACCTGCAAAGCCCGCAAAACCATTCGACGTTGATTAAATATATGCCGGGGTGGTGGAACTTGGTAGACATGTACGCTTGAGGGGCGTATGGGGCGACCCGTGCGGGTTCAAATCCCGCCTCCGGCATGAGTTATACGTATTAACATAAGAGAATACAGAAATACCGATAAAAAGGAGACAAGAGTTATGCCAGGTGAAAAAATATATGCAATAGATGATGATGAAAGCATAAGATTGCTGTATAAGGTAATTCTTGAAAAAGAAGGGTATGAAATGACGATGCAGGAAAGCGCAGAGGCGGGGCTGGAGGAACTCGAGAAAAATAAATATGATGTTCTTTTGCTTGACATTGTCTTGCCTGAAAAGAGCGGAATCGATATACTGCCTGAAATCAGGGAAAAGTATCCGGAAATGAATGTTATAATGATATCAGGTTACGGAGACATGGAGGTTGTCATGAACAGTTTCCGCCTGGGAGCGTATGATTATGTTGCAAAGCCTTTTAGCAAGGATTATTTACTTGCCTCAGTAAAGAGGTGTATTAAGAAAAGGGTGCCACTTGAAACGATGCATGAATATAATGAGTGCGTGGATTATCTTTACGGGATAAGCAAGGCAATAAAAGAACCAATGCCGATTGATAAACTCATTAATCTGATAATATCAGCGGGGATGAGTACGTTAAAAGCAGACAGCGGTTCACTGATGCTTGTAGATGAGGATAATCAGGAACTGGTAATCAAGAAAACGCTTGGGTTGAATAAGAAGAAAATAAAGAACAGCAGAATAAAGATAGGAGAAGGCATAAGCGGATGGGTGGCAAAAGAGAAAAAGCCGCTGCTCTTTGTTGACGATTATGCCGGCAATCCGCAGTTTGTGAAAAATGAACCGCGCAGGAATATTAAATCAGCAGTCATTGTGCCCCTGTTGCTGGAAGACAAACTGTTAGGTATTTTAAACGTAAACAATATTACTTCGGAAAGAACGCTTACGGACCAGGACTTGAAATTAATGACAATATTTTCAAAGGATTGCGCAAAAGCCATAGCCAGGTCGATTGCTTAATAAAACATAAGAAAGCCGGTAATGCTGGTCCGCTTACAGAGCCTTCCTGTTGAAGATTACTGAATTATTTGTTTGAAATGTCTTTATCGTTTTGTATAATAGGATTTCATAATTTGCGGATGTAGTTTAGTGGTAAAACGACTGCTTGCCAAGCAGTAGAGCGTGGGTTCGATCCCCATCATCCGCTTTTTCTTTATTTATGGCGTGGTACCCAAGTGGCTAAGGGATCGGTCTGCAAAACCGCTATTCGCCGGTTCAAATCCGGCCCACGCCTCTTGAATATCTGCCCGGTTAGTTCAGTTGGTTATTCAGTATGATTTAAGTTATTTGTTTGGAAGGTTTAAATACAGAATTGTTTTTGTGGTATAAAGATTCTAAATTTAAATAGAAATAAGGGGTAGGTCAATTATACCATTTTTACACTTTTTGATTGGACCAATTTTCGGGGGTCAGGCCATGATTATATAATGAAAAATTTAATACCACAGGAACGAATACAAGATAGTATTTATCTGTTGCGAGGACAGAAAGTGATGCTCGATAGGGATTTGGCAAGACTCTATGGGGTAGAGACGAGAGTATTAGTCCAGGCAGTTAAACGAAATATCAAGAGATTTCCTCCTGAATTTATGTTTCAGCTTAATAAGAAGGAGTTTGCTTTGATATCACAATTTGTGATATCAAAGAAAGGTAGAGGTGGAACACGTAAGGTTCCTTATGTGTTTACAGAACATGGTATACTAATGCTTTCAAGCGTTCTTAATAGTGAAAGGGCAATTCAGGTTAATATACAGGTTATGAGGGCTTTTGTTAGTTTAAAAAAGGATAGAGATTTACAAAGAAGAATTGAACAATTAGAGAATAAAGTGGGGATTATTTTTGTTGCAATAAAACAATTACAGGAAGCACCAAAATCTAAAACGAAGAAAATCGGATTTATTACAAAAGTAAAATAGATTTGCCCGGTTAGCTCAGTCCCGTAAAACAACTTGCAGTTGCCACGGGATATGAAGTTTAAGGATGTGTGTAGTTGTTTAATAGTTTAATTTTAGAATGTTTTGCATGCCCGGTTAGCTCAGTTGGTTAGAGTAACGCCTTGACATGGTAATTTAATATCGTCGGAAAAACTAATTGTCGTCAATATGAGTTATATAATATTAGATGAAAACAGAAGGAAAGGGACACATTTGAACTAAAAAGTGTGTCCGTTTTTATGTCCCTGTGATTTAGGAGGATGCGGTTTAAGTGAAAAAGAATGTGATTCAAAGAGCATTGAGTGTTATTTATTTAGTGGTAATAGTTCTTTTAGTAAGCTCCTTAATCAATAAGGGAAAACTACCTGATATGAATCGAATTCATCCGGATTTATTAAAGAACCCTATCCAGAAGATGATTAAGGCGAAGAAATTAACAGTTGATTATATGGGAACAACATACAATATTACTCCTGTGGCTGATTATGAGTTTTGGGGTCTTGTTGTAAGCCATAACAAAACTACGTTCATGTTTGATATATACCATGATAAAGCCTCGTTTGACACAAAGGATGTTGCGGTTATATGGGGCAGGAATTTAAAGAGGAATGATTATAAAAAGGTAAAATACTGGAGCGGGCCCTGGACAGGACGTTATAGAATGGAATCTGGTGTGACGTTCTACGGGGATGACTTCTCAAATAACCATCTAATAACATCAGATAATTATGTGAGGAGGAAGACAGCGGAGATTCAAATAGGTGACCAGGTTCATATAAAAGGTATGCTGGTAAACTATACCCAGCCCCGGTGGGGTGGTAAAGACAGGAGGACGAGTACCACAAGGGAGGATAAGGGAAATGGTGCCTGTTAAGTAGTATTCGTAGAGGAAATAGAGCTGCTTCATAAAGGTACTCCCGGATGGTACATTATTTACTTTACTACGATAAGATTGTTGTTCATAATACCTATAATAAAATTAATCCTCTTTTTTGTATTGCCTTTATAGATAATACTTGACTTACTCCATACCTGACCCAAGCCCGGACAGG